>CAZZHL010000322.1:0-2676 GCA_964653945.1 uncultured Pirellulales bacterium | reverse complement strand
CCATAGTATCTCTTGACTTTTTGTTTTTCACGCAGCCGGACACCATATTCGCTTATTCTGCCCCTGCGCCAAGAATGCATACCAGGAGCCAGATTGCGCTGTTTCTTTTCGATAGGACATTTAGCTGTCTCACATCTGATTCCCTTGAGCATAAGCTTCATTCCTTCACGGCGACACTGTCTGCAGGATGGACCAATATGACGTCCCATTTTTTCTTTATCTCCAAAAAGTGCTCGTTTTATACCCTTCTTCGCTTTGGTGCTCTGCAACCATTGTGCGGAATTGGAGTAACATCCTCTATCGATGCAATACGTAATCCC
The DNA here is from genome assembly GCA_964653945.1 of uncultured Pirellulales bacterium. Taxonomy (GTDB): domain Bacteria; phylum Planctomycetota; class Phycisphaerae; order Sedimentisphaerales; family Anaerobacaceae; genus CAZBWE01. The sequence continues at coordinate 2,356 of CAZZHL010000322.1, read as the reverse complement.
GCCTGCTGCAGAGCTGATATTGCAGACTCACGGCCGGACCCAGGGCCTTTGACCTTAACCTCAACCTCGCGCACCCCATTACGCATAGCGCCATTGGCGGCTCGTTGTGCAGCCTGCTGAGCGGCAAAAGGCGTGCTTTTGCGAGAGCCCTTAAAACCAGCACAACCGGCTGAGCTTGAACTTATCGTATTGCCGTTTGGGTCTGTAATCGTAATCAATGTGTTATTGAACGTTGCTCTTATATGCACAATGCCCTTTGCGATATTCTTCTTGGCTTTTCGTTTTGTACTTTTCGCCATTATTCTTCCCGTATTACATATGTCGTATTGCGTTAATCACTCTTTGATTCGACTATCTGAACAATCATTTTTTTAGCGGGCTTCCTTCACACCTTTTTTGCCTGCGACTGTTTTTCTTGGGCCTTTGCGAGTTCGCGCGTTGCTTTGGGTCTGCTGGCCGCGAACAGGCAAGCCCTTCCTGTGGCGAATACCCTTGTAACAGTTTATATCACGCAGCCGTGCAATGTTTTGAGAAACCTGCCGGCGAAGCTGGCCTCCAACTATGTAATTGCGGTCGATAATCTGAGTTATCCGGCTAAGTTCGTCTTCGCTGAGCTTGCTTGCCTTTGTGTTTTTTTCAATTCCAGCTTCTTTTAAAATCTGTTCAGAGGTATATCTACCTACACCGGCAATATAGGTTAATGAAATCCATATTGATTTGTCGTTGGGAATATCAACACCAACTATACGTGGCATATTAACTCCTTTCGGGACTCCGGCTTGGCCTTCGCCCAGACGAGCTTGTATATCGTTTCATTCTTCACGATGAAATTAACCTTGCCGTTGTTTATGCCGTGGGTTTGTACAAATCACCCGCACCACGCCTTTACGGCGAATAATCTTACAATTCTCACATATACGTTTTACTGAACTTCTAACCTTCATTTTTTCCAACTTTCATATCTGCAACTAATGCCGCAGGACTATTCGACCTCTATTCAAATCATACGGTGACATTTCAATCGTAACTGTATCGCCGGGCAAAATTCTAATAAAGTTCATTCGCATCTTCCCGGAAACATGGGCCAAAACTTTGTGGCCATTCTCCAACTCTACTCTGAACATCGCATTTGGCAAAGCTTCCATTACCTTAGCTTGTAATTTTATTGTGTCTTTTTTTGCCATAAGTGTTTACTTTAAAGTCAACACTTCACAACCATTCTCTACAATCACAATTGTATGTTCAAAATGAGCCGAGCATTTACCATCTTTTGTTACCACTGTCCAGCCGTTTTCCAGCGTTAGTACAGCACTGGTGCCGGCATTAACCATCGGCTCAACTGCTAAAACCATTCCTTCTGTCAAGGCAATATCATCGGCCAGCAAATCATTGCTGACAAAATTGGGCACTCTTGGCTCTTCGTGCATTTGTGTGCCAATGCCGTGTCCTACAAAATCTTTTACTATTGAAAAGCCGGCCGATTCAGCATAATCTTGCATTTTTGTTGCCACCTGGCTCCATTTAACATTCGGAGCCGCCTCTGCTATCGCTATATCGAGGGTACGCCTTGTTACATCTAAGAGTAGCTGTTTATCCTCAGAAATCTTTCCTATAGCAATCGTAACGGCTGCATCTCCACAGTAACCATCGACTCTGGTGCCAAAATCAATACTCAAGATGTCACCGTCTTTGAGTTTTGTATTGTCTGAAGGAATCCCATGAACAACCTGTTCATTTATCGAGGCGCAAATTGCACCTGGAAATGGGATTCGAGATGTCGGGTTGCGAACGCCCTTGAATAAAGTCTGAGCTCCGGTATCGGCAGCCATTTGCGAGGCCACAGCATCCAGATGGCCGGTAGTCACCCCTGGTTTTGCAATCTTTTGTAGTTTTGAAAGAACATCGGCTACAACTGCACCGGCCTTGCGCATTAGCTCAATTTCTCTTCGGCTGCGAAGCGTTATAGCCATTTAATACCCTATGGCATTAATTTTGTCTTGCCGCTTTATGTTTTGACGAGAGAATTTAACTTCTCAAATATCAAAACACTAACCTCGTCGGCGTTCTTGTTAGCATCAATATCATAAACCGTTCCATTATTTCTATAGTAATCCACCACCTGCTCCGTCTGATGATGGTACGTTTTAAGTCGGTTCGCCACTACTTCGGGGCTGTCATCCGGGCGCTGAATCAGCTCAGTGCCGTCGTTATCACATACGCCCTCAACTTTTGGCTTGAGGTTTTCAATATGGTACACAGCTCCACATTGAGGACAGCTTCTTCTGCCGGTCATTCGCTTGGTTATCATTTCTTCATCTATCTTTAGGTTCAAAACAGCGTCTATTTCCTGCCCGTT
>CAZZHL010000321.1:0-2685 GCA_964653945.1 uncultured Pirellulales bacterium | reverse complement strand
GCATGATGCAAATCGGAATCCAGATAAACCGTTGTTCTTTTTGTATGTGTTTTCATAACATCACCTCATTATTAACATTATAACATTAAAACTCCTTGATGTCAAACCTTACCTGCATAAATTTTCAAAAAACCAATATTTTTTGCATATATCCGATAGCAAAGCACTATTCTGGATTTAAAAAACGTTTATTTGGAACGGCCAACTCTACACTTGGCCGTTTAACAACTCTGATATGATTGAGGTCGCCTGCTGGGTGGATTTGGCGTCTTTGAGCTGCTTGAGGAGAGTTTCCTGCCGGTCGGTAAAACAAACCGGAGTGTGTAAATCGAAATCGGCAACGCCGTAAATTTGCCGGATTTTCTCACAAAGATTTTCGATGCCGTTTCCATATTTGGCGCTTATCTGCACGGTGTTACTTAAACTTCGAGGCAGTTTACCAGCGTCAAACTTCGGAGGTAAATCGGATTTATTCAGGACTGTCAGGACAGGGTGGCACGGCCATCCCCTCGACTCCGCTCGGGACAGGCCTGGCCGTGTCTTCACGGGCTGGAAGCCCGTGCTACCAATTTTTTCAATCAGATGCTCATCAAGCTGCTCTATTGTTTGGCTGTTATCCAGAACGAGCAAGACAATGTCGGCCTGCTGTAGAATCTCGACGCTTTTTTGCTGAGATTCTTTTTCAATATCATCAACAGGAGTTTCCCGCCTTCGCCGAGGTTTCGGCGGGCAGGCAGCAAGCCCTGCGGTGTCAATGAACTCTACAAACAGCGGGTCTATCCGGCATTGGGCACTGACCCAGTCGCGGGTTGTGCCTTTGATGTCGGTTACAATTGCCTTTTGTCGGCCGGCAAGGTAATTGAGCAGTGTACTTTTGCCGGTATTCGGCGGGCCTATTATAGCGACTTTGCAACCGAAGATAACCAGTTTGGCAGTCCTGGTGTTTTTTAGTATCTCGCCAGCTTCGGCTGAAATTTCACCAGGTGACAGTTTATCTATGTTCTTCTGCCATTGTTCTATTTTTTTGCTTAGGCCGGCGCTGATTTGGTTAGCGATTATTTTGGTTCCCTGTAAAGTTTTAGCTCTTGGCTGGGTTAGTTTTGCTTCGATAGCAACAGTATTGAGATTTTTTTGTGCGGAAAGGATTTTGGCAAGAAGCTGCTCGGAGGTAATAGGTTCGGCCCCGTTTTTTACGAGCAGCTGCATTATCATCTCAACGATGAGCGGATTACCATGGCAGTGTATGGCAAAATTGTCAGGCCCTTCGCAGCCGATTGTAACCTGGTCTATTGTCTCATCGCCGTCGCGAATCGTCCCAAGCAGGATTTTGCCGGGTTTAAGAATTGGTGTTTTTGCTTTTACCGATTTAAATATCTGTTTGATAATAGTCCCGGCCCGGCTACGGCACGCTCCGCCGTGACGAGCTGAATCGCCAAATAGCTGAACTGTTGCTATTGCGCCGGTTCCTTTGCCGGTCATTACCGCAGCGAATGTACTCATAGGTGATTTAACAGACACGCCAGTTGCAGTCCTACCTCGATCTTTTCTCAATATATTTTTGATATGCCAGAACGATGCCCTTTACGACAAGATTAGGCACGTAGTTGTCTATGAACTCACAGTCGTCCTTTATGGTTTTAGCAGCGGAGCCGGTAATGACTATCTGAGGCCATCTGCCGATTTGCTCAGCATAGCGTCTGACGACCTCTTCGAGTGCGCCGATGATAGAATAATACAGGCCGCAATTTATGGCGTCGGCTGTATTTTTGCCGTACGGAGCATCGGGCTTTGTGACCTTGATATTCAGCAGTTGTGCAGTGTTTTCTTTTAGGGCTTTTGCGCTTATTTCAAAGCCCGGGCAGATTACGCCTCCCTGGAAAATACCATGCTGGTCAACGAGGTCGATGGTAACAGCTGTTCCAAAATCGGCAACGACCACAGCATCTTCGACTACATCATAAGCCGCTGCTGCTGCGACGACTCTATCGGTACCGACTTTATCCGGTTCATCCACCCACAAAGTCATCGGCAAGGGGATGTCTTTGCCAATGACGTATATCTTCTCGTCGAGATTTTCCTTAGCTATTTCCCCAACCAACTTGGTCCAGGCGGGTTTTACGCTGCTTATGACAATTACGCCATCTCGTTTTTTTTCTTTGGAGCTTTCAGCGATGGGGATTTTCTCCCATGCGGTCTTGAGACAATCTATCAATTCTTCCCGCCGCTGCCCAGGAAAGGACTTGATGAATTGTTCTTCACCGTCGAAGAAAAGCCCGATGTTGATATTCGTATTGCCGATATCTACTGCGATTATGTTCATGTTTTATTGCTCTTTTGCACCTTTAACTTCTTTAACTTTTTGCCACAATAGCTCGCTCAGCTCTTTTACCCCTTTTCCGGTAACTGCTGAGATTGGGCAAATTGTTTTTCTCAGCTTTTTTTTCAAATCTGCAACTGCCTTGCCATCCGGGTCGAGGTCGATTTTATTTGCAACTATGACTTCACGTTTTTGAGCGAGCTCTTTGCTGAATTGTTCTAATTCACTGCGAATAGCTTTATAATTATCCACGGGATCGCAGCCATCTACAGGCATTATATCAAGAATATGGACAATAATGCGAGTTCTTTCGATATGGCGAAGAAACTCGATGCCAAGCCCTGCGCCCTTGTGAGAACCCTCAATTA
>CAZZHL010000320.1:0-2691 GCA_964653945.1 uncultured Pirellulales bacterium | reverse complement strand
CGGATAAAGTCATCATCACCGGTATTGTTCTCAATAATCCTGAGGAAATGCTCAATCCCACACCTGGAACGGGATATATGGGAGGTGAGTGGCAGATTTACATCCAGGGCGAAGGCAATGACCACGCCGGCACTGCCGTGTATCTGGGACAGTATTACGCCAAGGTTGGCGGCCAATCGGGAAGCTATACCGATGAGCAACTGCTTTCTGAGTTGTGTCGTATAAACCGGGACCCGAACACAGGCTACACATTTGCCGCCGGCGACGGGGTAAAAGTTACCGGCTGGTACAAATTCTACAAGGGTAAGATTAACGTCAACGAGCAGCACGAAACTCTCCCGGCACTCGACTTTGAAGTCGAATTGCTCGAACCTGCCGCCGGCCTGCCCCAACCGGAAGCCATCACCCTCGATATGGTAAAAGACGACGGAGACCAGTATATCTTCGACCAAACCAGACTGACCGGCTGCGAATACTATCAGGCGAGATTAGTGCGGGTTAACGATGTCAATATCATCAACCCCGGCAATTGGACCCCTGATGGGACCATCACAATAATGGATAGCACTGGCCGAACATTCCCCGTGAAACTCGGTATTGGTGATGGTTTCACAAGATATGACTGCCCGACGGGCCAGATTGATGTCATCGCAATTTTTGACCAGGAAAGTTCCGGGTATATGGTCTGCAAAGACGGCTACCGGCTCTGGGTAGTGGATTACGACGGAAACGGCTTAGTATTAACCGACCGCGGGCATAAGCGAGGAAACCTACCCGGTGATATCAATGCAGATTTCAAAGTGGATTTTATAGATTTTGCTGAAATGGCTGCAAACTGGCTTGGATGTGCTCCCGGGCTTTGCGACTGCGATTAAAAAGCTTCTGGTACAAAACCGTCTTAACTTTTGTTAGTCTGTTTAATATCCTCATATCAGGATATTAAAATTTGTTTTTGGGTTCATTTTTGAACCAAGTGGGGTGCAGTGAAGAAAGGTTTTACTCTAATTGAATTATTAGTTGTTATTTCCACCATAGGGCTTTTGATGGGAATACTAATGCCGGCGATGTCACGTGCAAGGGAACAGGCCAAAATTGTCGCCGTTAATACAGAGCTTCGTCAAATAGGCCTCGCGTTAGAGATGTATTTCGATGATAATCACAAGTATCCTCCGACGCAGGCGGACTGTATGGGCGGCTCAATAACCAGTCATTTATATCAGCTTCCGAAGGTACTGGTTACAAACAGGTACCTGCCATCGACATCTCATGGAGAAGCTATGTCAACAAAGATGGAAGACAGGTTCAACCGCGGCCATACCTATAAATACCGAAGCGTCGGTGAAATAATTGTGGATAGAGGAGATATTTCCAAATATACAGCGTCAAGACTATGGATACCCAATCACTTTCCTACAAGCAGCAGTATTGACCCGGAGCGAGGCCGATGGTATCCCGACGATGATGAACGTGAACAGTATAAAGGAAATTACAGCACATATTACCCACGGTCACTGGTAAGATGGGTAGTCTTCAGTATAGGTCCGAGGTTCAGCGAAGAATGGCTCGAAGAAAAGTTAAACTTCAAAGACACTGCCAGATACCCCGTACCAAAGGAGCTGTGGTATACGCCCAAGAAACGCGAGGGCTTTATTGTTAGAATGCGATTGAAGAACGGCACACAAATTGGTTCGTTTGAAAACTAAAAAGTAAATGCAAAACATAAGCATAACGCATATAGTAGTATTATCAGCAACCATTAGTTATATCCTAACGGGTTGTAAAAATACAGCCAGCGACCAAAATCCGCCTGAAATCGCCGTTACCAATTCATATTTGCAATGCGTGGTAGAAGACCTCTGTGATGACCAAAAAGAAGTCTTCTGCCTGGCGCCGCCGGGTATGTGCCCGGGCCATTTTGATATCTCGCCGGGCCAGGTAAACAAACTCTGCAAATGCAGAATACTGCTGCGTTTTGATTTCCAAAAGGGCATTGATGAATCCTTGTCACGAATGGAAGATAAAGGCCTAAAAATAGTCTCTGTTCGGGCTTTACCGGGTTTGTGCGTTCCTGAAACTTACCTTGCTGCCTGCCAGGATGTCTGTAGTATCCTTTCGCAGCAATATCCTGAAAGAGAAGAGCAGTATAAACAAAGAGTAAAACTGATTGAAAAACGCCTGGAGAATCTGGGCGCTGAGCTTCTCATGAAGATAAAACGGTCCAGCTTGGGAACGGCTAAAGTTCTCGCATCGAACCATCAGGTGGAATTTTGTAACTGGCTCGGCTTAGAAACGATAGCCACATTTGTAGGTAGTGATGCTGAAACAGTTTCAAATATCCAAAATTGTCTTGGAAAAGCCAAGGAATATAACATAAGTTTTGTAATAGCCAATAAACAGGAAGGCACAGCGCTTGCGGAGGCTTTGGCTGAACGCCTGGGAGCTAAAGTTGTAGTCTTCAACAATTTCCCTAATGTTGACAATAGGCCAGATAATTTTGACTGGCTTTTGTCAGAAAACGTCCAAGCTCTTCTTGGGCCAGTTAAATAATGGTTACCGGCGATTTACATCTTTCAAAAACAAAAGTAAAACACGGAAGGCGTGTTATCCTTAACATTGATAATCTGCAAATTCCCTCTGGAGCATTCGTAGGTGTAATCGGGGTCAATGGTGCGGGAAAAACAACACTTATAA
>CAZZHL010000319.1:0-2711 GCA_964653945.1 uncultured Pirellulales bacterium | reverse complement strand
CGTTAAGGTCATTATAGGACTTTGAGTCATGCTCGTATTTTTCATAAACCATTTTTGTGGAAACACTTACATTAGGCAGTGCCAACAGGGCCAGGAAGTCAAATTTTTTACATATTTTCTTAATTTTTTCTCCTTTTCCCCTACAATGTGCCAGTGGTCCATCCAAAAAGAAGGTGGCGTCACTTCCGAGCTGTGATGCGAGCTTGGCAAGCCGGCTATCGGGAAGCTGTAAATTTAAGTATTTGTTTAGCCCGATAAGAGTCGCCGCCGCATCGCTGCTGGCTGAGCCAAGACCTGAGCCGGCTGGGATATTTTTGGTCAGGGTGATTTTGATGTCGGCCTTTCTGCCAATATTTTCCAACAACAGTTTGGCAGCTTTATAGATAAGATTATCCTCTCCTTCTGGCGCCCACTGGGGCCCTTTGCAAATAAGCTCGATGCCGGCGCCTTTGCTATTCTCGATGAGAAGCTCATCGTAGAAATTTATCCTGGCCATTATGGTGTCAATTTCGTGATAGCCATCTGGTCGCTTGCCGGCTATTAAAAGAGATAAATTGATTTTAGCAGGAGCCCGGACTAATAAGCTGTCATTGATAACTTCAAATTGTTCTTTGCAAACCAACATTTCGTGTCTCGTCCGAGATACAAAATTTGCTCGTTGACCCTGTTAGAAATACCATGACGAGCTAATAATGTAATACAAATAAGATTTCTAACAGGGTTGACATTATAGCAGCTTGCCCTTATTTTTAGTATAAAAATTAGCCACGAAGTCAGAAATCAGAAGACAGAATACAGAGGTAAGGCGGATGGTCGAATCGGAATCAAAAGATGAAAAGCCGGAAAAGCAACGGCGACTTGACCCTGAGCTTCTAAAGAAAGGCCTGCGGTGCGACCTGGGCCAATACAAGATGCTCAAACGCTGTTCAGATGCTCAAGATATGACCGAGTGGAATAAATGGCGCAGGGAAAACCGCAGCATGGAAATTTTTTTAGAAGGCGCACGCTTTTCTCATGCTCACTTTGAAAAGGCTGATCTTCGTCACGCAGTTCTAAAAGGTGCATATTTGCAATTGGCTAATTTGGAAGGGGCCGATTTTTCCTACTCAGATTTAAGAGGAGCACACTTGCCCTTTTGCCCTGTGGATGGCTCTACTATATTTTTCCAGTGTGAGATAAACCAACACACATGGTTTTATGGTGTTGGTTTGGATAATGTTAGAATAGAGCCAGCGATTAAGCAGCTTTTGGAATATAATATTCGCCGGAGGAACTGGCAAAAGTGGTATTGGGGTAATGGGGGTGGATGGTGGCTTGAGACAACGAAGGAAAAACGGATTCGTATAATTCGTGCTGTCCCTCGGTTGATATTTACGTTTCCAGTTCGGATTTTCTGGTCATTCAGCAAGTATGGACTCAGCACTTGGCGACTAATAGAGTGGTTTTTCGGATTGGCGATTGCATTTGCTTTGGTATATAGGTTGCTTCCGAACTGTGTTATAGTTAATGACAAGGTCGGTGATATTCGAGGATTTTGGCATATGTTTTATTTTTCTGTTGTTACAATGACAACATTAGGTTTTGGCGATATTGCTGCAAACCCAGATAGCTGGTGTGGACAGACTTTATTGATGGTGCAGGTGATTTTAGGTTATGTTCTTTTAGGTGCGTTGGTAACGCGGTTTGCGGTATTATTTACGGCTGGTGGGCCGGCAGGAAAATTCGCAGATGATAAAAAGAAAGCCACAGAGGAATGAGATTGCTTCGTCGTTTCGTTCCTCGCAATGACAGGATGATGGATTCCTGCTTTCGCAGGAATGACAAAAAGAAGCAAGAATAACAAGCAGGAATAATGAATGACGAATGATAAAACAATAAATTCTGAATCGAGCCACCAGTCACCAATCACCAGTCACCAGACGGTTGCTTGGTGGCATTGGCACAGGCGGCTGTATAACTGGGTTGTGCACTGGGCTGATACGCGTTTCGGTATGCTGGCGCTTATTCTGCTCGCAATCACTGAGCCGATTTGTGTTCCCATTCCCGCTGATGTATTGGTTATCGGAATGTGCCTGGGTAAACCAAAACGCTCGATAAGATACGGCCTGACCTGCGCATTCTTTTCCGTTCTCGGGGGGACAATCGCTTTTTCCCTCGGTCTGGCTATCGGCGGCGAGAATGTCATAGCACTTTTCGAAAAAGTTCATCTTGGCACAAAGGCACAGCTGGCGCTCGAGCTTTACCAGAAGTACGATTTTTGGGCGATTGCTATCTCAGCGCTGACACCGGTGCCTTATATGCTCTTTAGCTGGCTGGGCGGAATGGCCGATGTTTCAATAAAAAAATTCATAATCATTAGCGTAGTGTTCCGCACGATGCGATTTGGTGGCGAGGCGATGCTTTTTTACTTCCTCGGTCAACGAGCCCGCCAGCTGATAGAAAAGTATTTCAATACCGCCACAGTTGTTGTTATTATATTACTCGCGTTGCTTGTCTTTATAATGAAAAAACTGAGCCATCTATTTACAGGCTGAAAAGTGAACGACGCACAAAAACAAACACTTCTAAAGGCCGCCATGGATACGGTTGAGGTAGTTATAAAAAACGAGCCGACCTCCAATCCTGAATCAGACGATTCTGAACTAAATGCGCATTGCGGCTGTTTTGTAACATTGAAAAACCATGGCCGATTGCGCGGATGTATTGGGCAA
>CAZZHL010000318.1:0-2716 GCA_964653945.1 uncultured Pirellulales bacterium | reverse complement strand
AGGCCGGAGTCCCGATAATTTCCTTGCAATATTAGCCGATTGTATCTAAAGTAAAGCCCGTTAGAAAAATAGCTCAATACCTGCGGCGACGAGAAACGAGTATCGAAAAGTGCCAACGTAGCTCAACGGTAGAGCTCTGGTTTTGTAAACCAGTGGTTGTCGGTTCGATTCCGACCGTTGGCTTTTGAGAGTGGCAATTTTCTTGACGAGATTTTTGAAAGCCCTGTCCGCTTTTAGGTAGAGAGCAAAAAGGGACTTCACCCTGTAAACTACGTCGTTCTCCAAAAAAACTCAAAGGGCGGATATTAAGATTTTACTATTTTTCACCTGTCCTTTTCAGGTCGCGGCCCCCGCTTAGTAAACCATTACTTCTGTGAATCAAAAAAAGCTCTACAGAATTTCTCCCATAAGTCAAGAATGCAACCCCATACCAATAGAAGAACCTTCCGCCTTATTCCTGCCGGTTTTAAGCTGGCACGGTCGGTTTTCTGTTCTGCTTTTGTCTGTATTTCTTCAAATGTTTTAATAACAGTATCGATACTGGCATATAAATTGTTACAATTACCAAATATCACATCATACAAATCTCTGAACGAATAAGCGTGTCCGACATCATTAAACTGTTGCTCCACAGGAATATCTTTCAGCTTATAATATATGTCCAGTAGCTTCCCTGTTGGTGTGTTACTACCTACCAATTTATTGATTTTTTTAACCACTTCGCAGATTACCTTGGATTGCTGAGAAAGTTTGTCCTCGAAGGTAGGGTCTTTGGATAAGTAACTCTGAACCGCCTCATCTTCGTACCTCATCCTTATTATTACCATTTCTGATCCGACTGCTGCCTGGAGAACTAAAGGAGAAGTAATATCTTTCAATATGTCGAGTGGCTTTCCTGAAGAAGATGGTATTTTCCCAGGCATTTGCTTTAATTTTTTCTCTGTGAGATTCTTACGTTCTTTATCTATCTTCGCTATCGTTTCATTTTGTATTTTTATCTGTAGTTCACTATTAACCAAGGAATGCACACGAGGCACAAAATCTCTTAGTTTTTTGAACTGGTTGATTATTTTGCCGATTGTCTGCTGCCCCAGACTATAGAGTATATCATCAACAGTCCTGTCAGCTTTTTCGCACCATTTCCAAATACTGTGAAGGCTATCGAAAGGGTCGTCAATGGAAATAGGCACATCGGGTAAGGCATCATAAATAACTCTGATGCCAAAGGCTTGTTTTTGGGCATCGTTGTAAGCTTTTACAAGCTCCTCTTGCGAATAATCGCCTTGTAAGAATTTTTCAATAGCTTTTTTTAATTTCTCAGGCGTGTTTGCTGATAGTATGTCCATTTTTCACCCGTCTTTTTCGGGTCGGCTTGGCAGGTGTACGGCCTGCCGCCCCGATAACAACCTGTAGCTGGCATATTAGCGAAAAATGTCCTAAATGGCAAGGATTCATCCTCTTTCCTCTTGATTTACCGCCACAAACGTGCATAATACTTATCAGCTGAGCTAAAACACCACGCAAGCGGAAAACATTAAGAACCCTTTGAATGTATCGGGAAATGAAAAAAACAATCAGTAGAATTGCTCTGGGTTTAGTCTTATTAGCAATGGTTTATTGGTTAATCTCAAGCTCGATTTCAGATAGGCACTCCGAAGCACAGAAAGAGAAGGTTGAAACAGAAAAGCATCTACAAAGTGAAAAGTCTGTTGCGGATATGGTTGCTAAGCACAATGCCGTTACAGATTGGAAACAAAACCTTAACAAAAATGGAGAGTTTTTTTGGGATTCCGTATATACAATAGAGATTGAAGAAGCTCTTATCAGAAGCGACGGTCAGCCAATATTATTTTTCTGTGGTGTAAATGATATAGTTAGAAAAGAAGATAAGTACTTGGTGTATTTTAGCAACCTGTTTGACTTTCTCATTCCTGCCGATATTCATTTTGTTCTTGATTGTACACCCGACCAAGTTAAAGAGATAATGCTTAATCGAGCGGATTTATTTGAGAAATATGCTGTAATCGCACGAATCTCTGAAGTTAAAAAAGCAACGCTCAAACTGGCAAATTATGCTGAAATAGACAAAGTCGTTCCTGAGCCATCTAACGTATTTATAGCTGAAGGCCGCTGTTTAGAGCTACGATTCGTTGGCAATTATGAACTACCAAAAGACTTTTTGAAAGGCAAGCCTGAATGAATCGCAAGCAGATAATAATCCTGTGGGTGGGTATTGTGATATTTGTGCTAATGGGACTGTTCCCGCCGTGGGTAGTATATGAGCAAGGACATCTTTATTTTCTTCATAAGCTTACACTATTTAGTCCAATTAGAACGAATAACGGCTCCCGAATAGATGTCCCTCGCCTATGCGTCCAGTGGGCTATGGTTGCAGTTGTAACAAGTGGGCTTCTTATAACCCTTAAAGACAAGAAGAAAGACTGAACAGCTTTTACTGCTCGGCTTTAGTGCAGTGATAGTGGGAAAAGGACGCTAACAATGAACAGAAAACAAAAAATCGTGCTTTGGATAGGTGTTATTATTTTTCTTTGGATTGGTTTTAATCCACATATAATAACCTCTACGCCTATGCCCCGTATTGAGAACGGTAAGCCAATTGAATCTCCACAAACAAAATATGAATTAGCTTTTGGCCATAATTTTACTGATTTATTTTGTTATTGGTCTATGACCGCTGTTGTAACTTGTGCCTTAA
>CAZZHL010000317.1:0-2716 GCA_964653945.1 uncultured Pirellulales bacterium | reverse complement strand
TGCCGATATATCTCTTGAGCCATTGACTTTTCAATTGCTGCGCCAACAAAAAAGGTCTTTGGGTTAAGATTTAGTTTTGCAAACCCTTTCCTGATACGATTGAGTGCTGAATTAGCTGTCTTCCAGTGCTCGTCAGCACCTGCAGGGTCTATACCACCTTTTAGCTCGCCCAGAGCAAGATATTTCTTTGGATTTTTATGAGCGGATTCTTTGTTGTTTCTTATGCTAATTGCGTCGGGGGCTACAGCAAAAAGGGATAGGTCAACGTTCTTTTTGACCATTGGTACAGTTAAATTATAAATCAATGTCCTTGGCCCTCTGGATTGCCAGTTCAACCCCTTGAGGTTAAGCTCAATATCAGAATCATCGGCGGACCGTTCTATCCACTTCTTAGATTTTGAGTGAAACCAACGATAGTTTTTGCCCTCAATCGATAAGGTTGCAATCAATGCCCTTGAAAACTTCTGTTCGCCCACCGAACCAGCAAGATTCCTGATACTTCCGCCAAGGGAGTCACCTCTGGTGAGCAGGAATCTATAAACTAGTTCATCAACGAATTGTTTTCCGGCTGGTTCTATAAATTTGTTGATTAGCCCTTTGATTGCCTCGATTCTGTCGTTTTCGGTAAGATGGCCATTCGCTTTGTCGGATATGCCTGCTGCTGTTAGTATCGAGCCGCGTATCTCCGTAATATTGAGGAGGTCTTGTGGATTTTTGGCTCTTGATGCTATGGCTTTCAACGCCTTTGCTTCCTCCACAAACGGCGTTGCTTTCCTGTTCTTTTCCAACGCCAGCGCTATGAAGCCGGCACGAGTCTCCTCATAAGGAGTAACGAGCGAATTGCTTGATGTAAGATGCATCCTATAATTGATAGCCCTTTTCAAGCAGATTTCCTCCAAACATAAACGCATTTTCTTAGCGCATCCCTGCCGTATTTGCCCATCTGCTGGCTGCTATTGCCTTTGCCTTGTGGCACAACAAGTATTTCGTCAACAGCAAACCTTAGCCCTTCGGCGATAGATGACAGTATAAGGTCAACGGAGATGCTTGCGCCAGCATATCTTACATTGTCGTTTACCATAAACATTAAACCGTTGGGTTGCAGAACCCTATGACACTCAGCAATAATACAAGCCATTTCGTAAAAATATCCTTTAACCATCCGGGCAATCCCGGGGTTGTTTAACTTCTGCTCGCTTCTTTGGTATTCGAGATACTCAATGATTGTTTGCAGCAGTTCTTGTTTATCTGTGACCTCGACGGCTTTTCGCCAGTTCGGATTTGTTCTCAGGAGGTCTTTGGGTCGGTTCTCGACTGTGCAACTAAGCATATTTTGCCTTAACTCGGCCAATTGAGATTCTGTAATGCCGAGCATAGCAAGCTCAAGCGCATACGTCCTTGTGTAATCGTAGCGATTGCAGTAAGGTGGAGATGTAATTACAGCCGTATATGAACCTGGTTTCAAAGTTGGCAGGATATCAAGGGAAGATCCCTTAAACAGGTGGACTTCTTTCGAAGAAATTTTAGGTTGTGCGAAAAGACCGTGTAATTCTTTTTTATTCGCAAGGTCGAAAATAATCTCATCCAGTTTCTTAACTATTGCTTCCCTGAACGTATATATTTCGCCTTTATCAAAGGGCTTATGACCATTTTTTCTCCCTGACCTTGAATCCCATCTGAGATATTGCCCGTCTTTTCGCGTGAAACTCACAGATTCCAAGACACAAAGAAGTGCAAACTTCAGGATGTCGGATACTGGAGAGCGTTCTTTTTTTAGTTGATGCAGATACTTGCCTATTTCTTCCTCAGTTTGGTGCGGATAAGCCCCCTGTGTGATTCTCAGATTATTAAGCGATTCCGACCTATTACATTTTTCCCATGGACGGTTATTTCTCCAGTGTTTTAGCACCTCTATACCGTCCGGCGTTATCTCGTCAGTACGCTTCCTGGCATCAATAACTTCTTGTCCGACCGGAAGTAACTCTATTCCGTCGGCAGAATAACCCGCCTGTGCTGCGGTGAATAAAGTCGTACCAACGCCAGCAAAAGGATCCAATATCTTGCCCGTTGGAATCTTGTACTTTTGCAGGAGATATTCGATGAGCTCGGCGGAAAATGCCTCTTTATACTTGTACCATCTGTAGGTGTTTTTGTCCTTGTTTGCCTGAAAACTAACCACCTGCCGTGTAAGCAATTTCTCAACCCGAAGTGCCCTTTTGAAGTACTTGTTGAAGTCGTGGTCTATCGCTGCAATCTTATCCAAGTATGATTCAGCGGTGAGTACATCGGTCCCAAATCTATTTACTAAAGCTTGAGTCATTTTGGTCTTAAATGCAAACTTGCTTTATGCTCTACGGATATTGCCTTTTTCTTTTGTACATTATATAAGCTCTAATACTTCTAAGCAAGTCAGTTTAGAGTGCCCTTTGAATAAATTCGACATTGGCGATTTGTTCTGCCTTTGATACGATTCAGGGGATTCATAGCCAGATATGGGCGTGCGGGCAGTGCAACCCGCCATGCGAATGGTCCCCGACAACGACATTCGAGGGCAAGCGGGCGTTGGATTGTGTTATTAACGTCTTGTGCGTGTTCGGCGGCGCCGAGAAGCAAGACGCGCCCTTTTGGCAGTTGGACGCTTGCCTCTGTGCAGCCCCAACGGCGGTTTCGGCGTAACGAGTTTGGTGTAGGTAAAGCCGGCACATTCCACCGGGGT
>CAZZHL010000316.1:0-2725 GCA_964653945.1 uncultured Pirellulales bacterium | reverse complement strand
AGTATCACGGGTTGGAATTGCCCGCCAAGTTTAAGATTGGCGTAAGCGGCTGTCCAAACCAGTGTGCTGAGACCTGTATCAAGGACGTTGGGTTTGTCGGCTTGCCGAAGGGTTGGAAGCTCCTGGTCGGCGGCAACGGCGGCGCAAAACCAAGATTGTCGCAAGAGCTTGCGAAAGAGCTTTCAACTGAACAGGCACTTGAGCTGGTAGATAAGATTATCAATTACTTTAAAGCCAACTCTAAGCCTCATCAGAGACTGGGTTCGATGATTGAAAAGATGGGTTTTGAAGAGTTCAAATCAGCTGTTTGTAGCGAATAAACTTCGGACAGAAATATTGGTAAAATCGATACTATCCACTCAGCTCGCCTCGTCCGCCTTGCTGCGAGGCAGGCTGCGAAGCGGGCATGAAAGGGGATATGATGAGAACACTTAAACCAAATGTCTATGCCGTCGGTGCGAATGACTGGGACAGGAGATTGTTCGATTCGCTGATTCCACTGCCTGACGGCACGAGTTATAATGCTTATCTTGTCAAAGGCAGCGACAAGACGGCACTATTGGATGCTGTTGACCCGACGAAAAGCGATGTGCTGATAGATAATCTGGTCAAGGCCGGCACAGACAGGCTCGATTATGTTGTCGCCCACCACGGCGAACAGGACCACTCCGGCGGCATACCGGATATATTGACGCTTTGGCCTGATGCAAAGGTAGTAACAAATCCGAAGTGCAAGGGGATGCTTATCGATTTGTTGAATATCAGCGGGGATAAATTTATTACCGTTAATGATGGTCAGACACTTTCTTTGGGTGATAAGACATTACAGTTTATATACATACCCTGGGTTCACTGGCCGGAGACGATGGGCACTTATCTTCAGGAGGATAAAATACTATTTCCCTGTGATTTCTTCGGCTCGCACCTTGCGACAAGCAGCTTGTTCGTGGAAGATGAGGCGGTTGTGTATGAGGCGGCAAAGAGATATTACGCTGAGATAATGATGCCTTTCAGGTCGGCCATAAAAAATAATCTGGAAAAGATTAAGCCGCTTGAGATTGAAATAATTGCTTCAAGTCACGGCCCTATTTATGATAAGCCGGGGTTTATTATCAACGCCTATAAAGACTGGGTCAGCGACCAGGTCAAAAACGAGGTTGTGCTGCCGTATATTTCAATGCATGGAAGCGTAAGAAAAATGGTCGAGCATTTTGTGCAAGCCCTGATAGAAAGAGATATTACTGTTAAGCAATTTGACCTTGCCGTAACGGATATTGGCAAGCTGGCAATGTCGCTGGTTGATGCTGCAACGATAGTGCTTGGCTCGCCGACGGTCTTAGCTGGGGCACATCCGAAGGTTGCATACGCTGCGATTTTGGCAAATGCACTTCGGCCGAAAACCAAATTTGCCTCTATTATCGGCTCCTATGGGTGGGGTGGTAAGATGGTAGAGCAAATAGCAGGATTAATACCGAATCTTAAGGTGGAAATCCTTGAGCCGGTTGTGGCAAAAGGTTATCCTAAAGAAGATGATTTTATGGCTCTGGATAAATTGGCTGATGGGATATTGGCTAAACATAAGGAACTTGGAATTGTTAAATAAAGGGCGCTCGTCCCCTTAGGGGCCGTAGCCCGGGAAGTAGAGAAATGAGTATAGAATTCAATGCTTTTGAGGCTTTTCAGATAGCTGAGCGAATCGAACGCAATGGTGCCGGATTTTACCGTAAGGCGGCGGAATTATTTGATGACCCCGACATTAGCAAAATGCTTCTCCAGTTGGCTGACTGGGAGAGCGGCCATGAAAGGGTCTTCTCTAATATGAGAAAGCAGCTTTCGGAAGAGGCACCGGGTCAGCGGATATTCAAACCTGAAGATGTTCCTTTCGACCCTAAGGCGATGGCCGGCCTTGCGGTGTTCGGAGTAGGGAAAGAGCCGTCCGTTGAACTTTGCGGTGAGGAGAGCATAATCGATATTCTGAAAATGGCTATTGAGAAGGAGAAGGATTCGATAGTTTACTATACTGGATTGAAGGGCTTTGTTCCAGCCCAGGCAGGCAGGGACAAGATTGATGATGTTATCAGGGAAGAGTATCGCCACATCGGAATCCTCAGCCAGTCGCTTCAACAGAGAGAATAGCCAAATTGTCAGGGGGGCTGCTGCCCTCCTATTCGGGAACGTATTAAACGAAAGGAAAAGTGGCAATGGATATATTACAGTACGCAGTGCAGATGGAAAAGGATGGTGAAGATTACTATCGCCAATTGGCACAGCAGACCGGCAATAAAGGATTAAAGACCATATTGACAATGCTCGCCGATGAAGAGGTCAAACATTGCAACACCATAGAGAAAATGAAAACCGAAAAGCCACAAATGGCTGGAACCACAATCCTGGCTGATGCAAAGAATGTCTTTGTTCAAATCAAGGAGTCTAATGAGAAATCTGATTTTGATACCAACGAAGTCGAGCTTTACAGGAAGGCCCAGGATATCGAAAAAAGAAGCGAGGATTTCTATGAAGAAAAGGCAAATGAAGTAAAAGAAGAATATCAAAAGGATATTTTTCTGAAACTGGCGGAAGAAGAGAAAAAGCATTATTTTCTGCTTGAGAATATAATCGAGTTTGTGTCCCGCCCTGAGACATGGGTCGAAAATGCCGAGTTTAATCATCTTGAGGAATATTAGAATTTAATAAACTTGTGGAGTTTGTTATAAGTTAGCGAAGT
>CAZZHL010000315.1:0-2751 GCA_964653945.1 uncultured Pirellulales bacterium | reverse complement strand
CTGAAGGGCTTCCTCATTGGTCTTGAGCATGGGAGCAAAACCGCCCTCATCACCAACCGATGTGGAATATCCTTTCGAGCCCAATACCTTCTTTAAGGTATGGAATGTCTCCGCTCCCATTCGCAGGGCTTGCGGAAAGTCCTTCGCCCCGACAGGCATAATCATAAATTCCTGAAAGTCAACATTGTTATCCGCGTGCTTTCCGCCGTTCAGGATATTCATCATCGGTACCGGAAGTATGTTGGCATTGCAGCCGCCCAGATAACGGTAAAGAGGTAATGCCGCTGAATCCGCTGCTGCCTTTGCGGCCGCTAACGAAACACCCAGTATCGCGTTTGCGCCGAGCTTGCCTTTGTTAGCCGTGCCATCCAGCTCAATCATCAAGGCATCCAGCTCTTCCTGCGTCTCGGCATCCATGCCCAAAACCTCAGGGGCGATGATTTCATTTACGTTCTTAACAGCACCGGCGACACCCTTTCCCATATATCGTTTTGCCTTTGCATCGCGAAGCTCTACCGCTTCATATGCCCCCGTGCTGGCTCCGGAAGGCACTGCTGCCCGGCCAAAAGAGCCATCCTCAAGTAAAACATCAACCTCAACAGTAGGATTACCACGGGAATCGAGTACTTCCCTCGCTGTTACATCAATAATCGTTGTGAACATTACAAATTCCTTTCATTAAATACGAATAACACTTTTTGCGAGAGATTACCGACTTTTTCCGAGCACGTCAAGGCCATAGGTTCGACAGGCTCACTATAAATTAGTCCATCCAGGGTGAATTTCCCACCAAGTTACTAAAGAGGTCAATTGGCTCGATTTATACGTGGTTTTTTGATATTTCCCAGAAAATTTGAGAAATTTTACAAAAACTTTGTAACGTTTGGGCCTTTTGAGCATCTATATATAATGAGCAGCCAATATAAGCCGCTCCAACAAAAGTTGAAAGTTGCCGCCGTAGGTGGATTATCTTCTCCAAAAGGCCGACTCCTACAGAGTCGGCCTTTATTTATTAACCCCGTTAGAGATAGCACAAAACCTAATAAAAATCCTTGTTACTGCCTAAAACTCGCTACGCTATTGGCCATTTCGCTAACAATTCATCATAAATAAAGCAGCGAGAATTGAGCACCAGAAAAAGCCTCACAATTGCTTGAACAATTACGGTCTCTAACGGGGTAACCCCCATTATAAAATACAGACAGGACTCATCTCGGCGAAGGCGGTGCCGGGGTCAAAGAAGGAATAGAGACGCCGAGCCGTAGCCGGACAAAAACTGCGAAAAAAGTGGATTTCTAACGAGGCAAAGGTTATCATAATTACCTATGCGAATTCCGCTGACTAAATATGGTTGGCCACAGGTAGTAATTTTTCCTGTGGTGGCGCTTGCTGTGATGGCCGTCTTTCCGCTGATAGGCATATCGCTTTTGCCCGGCTGGGCTGTCTTTTCAATAGAGCTCATTTTGATTATTGTTCTCATATGGATACTATCTTTTTTCCGCGACCCTAAACGCCACTGCCCTTCAGATAAAAACATCCTGCTGGCGCCGGCTGACGGCAAGGTGACCGATATCGAAACCGTAAAGGAAGATAACTTTATCGGCGCTGATGTGATACGAATCGGGATATTCATGAGTATTTTCGATGCTCATATCAACCGCGCTGTCTGTAATGTAAAAGTCGAGAATATCACTTACAAAAAGGGGATGTACAAAAACGCAAAAAATCCATATTCCGGGCGAGTCAACGAGTCCAACGATTTGTGCCTAATCAGAACCGAAAGTCCCGAAGATAAACTTATCGTTCGACAAATCAGCGGCGCAATTGCACGGCGAATCGTCTGCCACGCACAAGAGGGACAAGAGCTATCCGGCGGCGAGAAATTCGGAATGATAAAATTCGGCTCAAGAACAGAGCTTTATGTGCCGGCCAGCCAAAACGCAAAGTGCCTGGTCAAAATAGGCGATACAGTCAAGGCGGGGCTGACGCCACTGGTAAAATACGAAATTAGCCACAAAGATAAAAAATAAATATATCATAAATTTTAGTGTCTTAGTGCCCTGGTGGCAAAAAGAAAAAATGAGGTACGAGAGATGCCCAGATTAAGAACCGAAGCTACTAAAGAAAGTTTGCTGCGTCGTGTGCGAAAGCAGAGACTAAAATACATCACTATCCTGCCGTCTCTAATAACAATTCTCAACGGCATATGCGGCTTTACAGCTATTGTTTTCGCCAGCAAAGGTGTAAAATCCGTCATCGGGCTAGTCCCAGAGTCGGCCGAAGCCGTAGCAGGGCAATTTTCCTATTTTGCGATGTCCGGGTATATGGTCCTTATAGCAATGATTGCCGATGCGCTCGACGGCCGAGTAGCACGAAGAGTCAAGAGCACCTCCAGCTTCGGCGGCCAACTCGATAGTCTCTGCGATATTATCAGCTTTGGCGTGGCGCCAGCTTTTTTGATGATAAAAGTTTTGGAATACAAATTAACCGGCTTTGCCGGAATCAATCCTACCATTGAAAATTTTATGTATCGCTTCATCTGGCTAACAGCGGCAGCATATATAAGCTGCGCAGCCATTCGATTAGCAAGATTCAATGTTGAAAACGAGGAGGATGAATCTGCGCATATGAGCTTTATGGGCCTGCCAACACCCGCTGCCGCCGGCGTGATAGTCAGCTTAATAATATTCCATCAAGAAACACTGCCGAGTCTGAACATAATTATTTATGCCCTGCCATTTCTGGCTCTCG
>CAZZHL010000314.1:0-2776 GCA_964653945.1 uncultured Pirellulales bacterium | reverse complement strand
TTTTATACCAGAAAGGATATTTCCGTCAGTATTTAAGCATTGATGGATGGCAGCAGGAAGTTTATCTTGAAAATGATTTCTACAATAAACCGATTGAACTGGTTCGCAAAGACAGTGGACGCCCCTTAACAATCAGTGTTGAATATCCGGGCAGATGTGTCATTGCGCAAGTTTGGTGTGTTTCCGTTGGAAGAGTAAAGCTATATCTGCTGGATACTAATATAGCTGTCAATTCACCGGTTGACCGTATGATAACCAGCAGTCTGTACGGCGGTGATAGGGAGCTGCGAATTCGCCAGGAAATTATGTTGGGAATTGGCGGCCTAAAGGCCCTGACTGCTATGGGCATTAACCCTGCTGTTTGCCACATGAATGAAGGGCACGCTGCTTTTATGGCGCTGGAGAGAATCAGAGAATTGCGAAATGACCAGAATATGACTTTTGATGAAGCCATGGAAGCAGTAAGAGCAGGCAATGTTTTTACAATGCACACACTTATAAAAGCCGGTCTTGACGAATTCCCCGTTGAATTGATGGACAAATACTTTGGAAGTTACTTTCCTCATCTTGGAATAAATAGAAATCGGTTTTTAGCATTGGGCAGGATGCTGACTGACGATGATAACGAGCCGTTTAAGATGCCGGTTATGGCAATGCGGCTTAGTAGTTATGTTAACGGTGTAAGCAAATTGCACGGACAAATATCACGTGAGATGTGGGGTAGTCTATGGCCCCGCGTTCCTATTAATGAAGTGCCAATAATATCGGTTACAAACGGCATTCACGTCAGAAACTGGTTATCGGGTGAGATGGACTCTTTGTATCAGAGGTATCTCGGGCCGAACTGGTTCGATGAAACTACTGATACATCAGTGTGGGAAACAATCGAACAAGTTCCTGATGAGGAAATCTGGCGAACACATCAAAGATGTAAGGAGCAGTTGATTGTTTTTGCACGCAAACGGCTTAAAGCCCAAATACAACGCCGGGGCACTTACCATACCGAATTGAACCAGGCTGAGGAGGTTCTCGACCCTGATGTGCTGACAATTGGTTTTGCAAGAAGGTTTGTGAGCTATAAGAGAGGTGATCTACTGCTTAAAGACCCACAACGCCTTGTAAAGTTACTAAACGACCCGAATCGGCCCATCCAGATTATTTTTGCCGGAAAGGCCCACCCAAGAGATACAGCAGGCAAAGATATAATACGCCAGATTATTCACTTTGCAACACAGTACAATGTCCAACGGCGTTTGGTATTTCTGGAAGATTACGATATGGATGTAGCGAAGGCTTTGATTTGCGGTGTTGACATTTGGTTGAGCTGTCCTCGCAGGCCAATGGAAGCAAGCGGCACAAGCGGTATGAAAGCAGCGGTCAACGGTGTGTTGAATATGAGCACTTTAGACGGCTGGTGGTGTGAAGGTTATACGCCTGATGTCGGCTGGGTCATTGGTGCCGGCGAGAGATACGAGGATAAGGATTATCAGGATAGGGTAGAGTCACAAGCAGTCTACAATCTACTGGAGAATGAAATCATCCCTCTGTATTACAAGCGCTCTACTGACAATTTACCGCGAGCCTGGATACGCAAAGTAAAGAATTCCATCAAATGGATAGCACCAAAGTTTAGCACACACCGGATGGTTGCTGAGTATACACGAAGGTTTTATAACCCGGCTGCTACCAGATGGCAATATTTAAATGCTGATGCTATGGCCAGAGCAAAGGCATTTGCAAAGTGGAAATCCGATATGAGAAATGCCTGGCCGAATTTTGCCGTCAAAGATGTCATAATGGAAGTCGGAAATGGCGATGGTGCCGAACAGCTAAATCCCAAAAAGCCGCAGCTTAAAGTCGGCTCACATTTGAGCGTCAGGGCACTGGTCAAGCTTGGAGCGGTTACTCCTAACGATGTCTCGGTGGAGCTTTATCACGGTCCTTTAGATACTTGGGGTAATATTAAAGACAGTTCAATTGTAAGGATGGATTACAAAGAAACTTCAGGGCAAAACGGTGAACATTGGTTTTCCGGGACGATGAACTGTGCAAAAACTGGTCAGCACGGAGCGGCTGTTAGGGTTTTACCCAAGCATGCTGACTTAGTTAATCCCTATGAACTCGGCTTGATTCTATGGGAAAAGACGAATTAGCTCATTATCACCGCGTCTTTGGATATTGCATTTTACGAACTATGAGCAAAGAACGATGAACTAACAACGCTCCGTCGCCATAGCTATGGAGCGTCGGCGACTATTCATTTTCTTTACTGCTCAGAAGCTCATAAACCTTCTCAGCGGAGGTTGCTTTTTCAAGTGCCTGTTTGAATGGCTCATCAAGCATAAGTCTGCTTATCCTGGCCAGTGCCTGTATGTGTGGTCCGGTCTGGTCAGCAGGCGACACCAGTAAAATAACAATTGTTACTGGTTTTCCATCGATGCTTTCAAAATCGATAGGTTTTCCTGCTATTCCAATTGCCATAACCAGTTCCTTAACCGCTTTGCATTTGCCGTGTGGTACGGCAATTCCGGAGCCGATGCCCGTGCTTTTGGTTTGTTCGCGTACCAACACCGCTTCTAAAGCAACATCTCTGTCTAACAACAATTTGTTATCGTTGAGCAAATCCACCAGTTCGGTTATTACGGATTTCTTGTCTTTGCCTTGAAGCGGGGCCTTTACACAGGACGGCTGCAATATTTGTGTTAGTATCATTTTAAATTTTACCTTTGTAATACACCTCTTGTGAATATTTGTACAAACCATTCATTATATCTGT
>CAZZHL010000313.1:0-2776 GCA_964653945.1 uncultured Pirellulales bacterium | reverse complement strand
TGAGCTTGCCGAATTCAGACTGCTCCAGTGGCAGATAAATCTGATAGGGATAGAAGGTGTGTTGCCAGATAGAAACAAGGGCATCTTGCACTTGTTCGTTCTGCCCATCCATTGTAAAAATAATGGACATATCCTTAATTTTCGGCCATGGTTTAGGTGGTCTGGTGGTTCGTATCGTCAGAAAATTCTTTAAGTATTCATCCCGGTCTTTGCGATATAGAACTGAAATTCTGTCAGAGTCCCCAACAGGGTGGTAAAATTCACCAGTGATTTCGTGGACATGGTGGAAATCGGTGAAGAATGCCAGCCTCCGTGTTAAATCCCAGTCAACAAGGACATTCAGCTCTTCATTAAAGGTGCCGGTTTTTTCGAGTATCTCTCTGGTGTGCATCAAACTTACATGCAGCGTATGGTTGAAACAGAGAGTAAAAAAACGGTCGAAGTCCCGGCTGATGTCGAGAACCTTGCTCAAAACCTCTCGCTCGTCATCAGGACCAATCCGACAGTATGTCCTGTACAAATCACTGTATGCAACCTGGCAGTCGTACCTGTCTTCCAAAGTATCTACCAATGTTTCTATATGATGGGGATAATACAAATCGTCGTCATCAAGATAGGCGATATATTTGCCCTTTGCTCGTAACAGGGCCTGGTTCAGTGAGAAGGCCTTGCCTCGATTTTCCGGCCTGTCAATAAAAACAATCCTTGGGTCATTAAATGAGTTGATAATATCGCTTACATCTTCTCCACCGTCTCTGATTACGAAAATTTCAAGATTACTGTAGTTCTGCCGTACAACACTGGAAAGTGCCGTAGGCAAAGAGTTCCGCCGGCTGTGAGTCGGCAATAAGACACTGACCAGCGGTTCGGCCTTTTTCTTGTGGTCTTTTTCCATCATAAAACTGGTAATATTCTTTCATAGACCGAATATTACACCACAGTATCGCTCTCGAATATCGGAGCGGTTGCCTCTGAAGACGATTCGCCACCTATCTGAGCTTCGAATTGGATGAATATTTCGTTTATTCTGCTCAACTGGCTTTTCAAAGAATACTTTTCTTCAACAAATTTGCGATACCTTTGGGGCTCGTATTTATCGGAAAGAATTTGCCCACAAAATTCTTCAGAGATGTTAAACAAAAATTCCGATGGGAAAACATCTTCGGCTCCCGGGAAATTGTGTATAACCGGCTTTAGGCCGCATGCCAGACCTTCTAATAGTCCAACAGGATGTCCTTCACAAATGGACGTTGAAACTATATAGTGTTTGTCTTGTAACCAGGAGTTTACGTCTCCCTGCCATCCATCAAAGAACACCACATCCCCAAGCGCAAGGGCCTGAACCATACGCCTTAAATATTGTTCAAGCGCCTGGTCCTGAAATCTGCCGGCGAAAAACAGACGGTATTCAGGGTCGATGTAGTGGAGCTTTTGCATGCACTGTAATACAAAGGCGGGATTCTTTACCATCCTCAAATTAGCCAGAAAAGCGATGTTCTTACCCCGCCGGCGGTCAATCAGTTTGAACTCGTCAAGGTCAATTCCGTTGGGAACAGCAACCACCGAGGTGTAACTTTCAAGGCCCGGAACTTTGCCCAGAAGCGTTTGTTTGGTAATGTCATTTCCAACACTTATAAGAGTGTCGATATTATTCCAGTTAACCTCTTGCGGCCATTGCTCATAAGCTTCGTAGCGATGCAGCCTGATAATGTTCTTGCAGATTTTCGGCCTTTTCGACGCGGCTACTGCAAGATTAGTGCACCACTCAAACCACGATATATCACTCCACACCATAAGCTCGTATAATTCATCCTCTGTTTGGCCCTCGAAGACACGTATCTTGAAACGCCGTTTTGTAAACTCGATGATTTTGTTAAGAAATGTCATCCCGTCGCCGCCACAGAAGAAGGCTATCTTTGGCCTTTTTGAACGAATTATTTCGAGTGCCGGTTTAAGGATTTCCTGTTCAGACCACATCTGCTGAGAGCGGAGCAGCATTTCTACAGCGCCGGCTTTATCGTTTTGATTCAAAAAAATCGTAGCGGCCCTGTTAAGTGCATCCGCACTTAATATTCCCAACCGTTGCATATCATCAAAAAGAATTGTTGCCTCTTCTACTTTACCGGCAGCCATGTAGCTTTCGGACAGATTCCACAATATCTCAGTTGAACTGGGATTTAGGTTTCTTGCTTTGGTAAGATGCTCGATGGCTTCATCCGACCGGCCGAGACAATGAAGAATTGCCCCCGCGTCGTTCAGTGCCTGGGTATCTTCAGGTGCTGTTTGAAGGTGTTTTTGTATACAAGCAAGGGCCTCAGTGTGTTTACCCGCCTCAGCTAATTCCAAACCCATCTCATAATCATTCGAGTTTGTCTCCATTATCATCTGTTTTTACTCCATATTTTTGTTATAGCATTTCTTTAATAAGCTCACTGCCAATCGGGCTACGGAGGGCTCTCAGGCTCGGCGTAGGCCTTCGCCGAAGCAGGCCGCCCCGACGAGAGAGACGGTCATAGAATAACCATTACATTATTGAGCAAATTCTATACCATCGACTCCAATCGACATTTATCCGTGATTTTGTAGTTTCCCATATAAAATTTGTATAAATATCAAACATCTGTGCCCGCCCCTGCAGCAGGGGGAGGTAACTATTTAATAAAATCCAGAAGTGACAAAGACACAAGTCTGCTAGCCACTGCTAATGACATTTGGTATAGAACCTCGCTGCGGGAAAGGTCTAAGGCAAGCTGGCTAATATCGGCTTGCTGCAGAG
>CAZZHL010000312.1:0-2783 GCA_964653945.1 uncultured Pirellulales bacterium | reverse complement strand
GCTTTCTTATATTTAGAGAGCCCTTGATGCGATTCTGGACCTCTGACGCCAAAGTTATTGAAGCCGGGGTCAATATTTTGATTTGTGCTGCAATCTACCAGGTTTTCCACGCTGCCCGGATTATTTACAGTGGCTCTTTGCGTGGCGCAGGTGACACCGTGTGGCTGGCGATAGTGTCATCGTTGGCAGCGGTGATAATATTAGGAACCGGCGGAGTGCTTATAGTTAAATTTTTCCCATCCCTTGGTCCTGTAGGGCCATGGATTGCCGCTGCAATTAGTATGATTGCGGTTGGGCTTGCAAATCGCTGGAGATTCAAGAGCAACAGGTGGATGAAGATAGATTTGTTTAAACGACGCCCTGTTGGTGTACCGGTCGAAGTTTAGACTTTACAACAGCCGCTTACATAATAAGGTCATTTTTAGGCGTTATAATTATCTAAAATAGAGAATATAAAGGAACTTTCTGACGATAAGATTCGTAAGATATGATACTTGCTGTCATATCCGGTATCGTGTGAAAGAGTTTGTGAGGATGATAATAACGACTAATTAAGGATAGCCTAAGAACCGATGAAAAAGATTTTTTTGGTACTGATTTGTATTTTGATTCTCCCTTCGGCGGTGCAGGGACGCCAAGACAGGCCTTTGGCCAATGAGGGCAAAAACGGTCTGTACGCAAAGTCCATTGAACAGGTCCTGCGATTGAGGGAAGAGGAGATTGACCTGGCCACCGCCGCTTTAATTATCTCGGAGAACTGGAGCGACCTCGTGCCCGGCCGAAGACACCTGACAACATTAGACGACATGGCCCTGGAAATTCGCAATAGACTCGACAGCAAAGGACTGAAGGCAGATTATCGAGCGATTCAGGTGATAAATGAGTATTTGTTCGATGAGCTTGGGTTTGAATCTATTTCAGAAGCATCTGACCCAAATGATTTGTTTTTGCACACCGTGCTTGATAAGAAACGAGGATATTGCCTGAGCTTATCAATTCTTTATCTGTCGGTGGGAGAGCGGCTCGGCCTTCCTTTATATGGGGTAGTTGTGCCGGGGCACTTTTTTGTCAGATATGATGACGGGCGCGCAAAATTCAACATTGAAACGACAAGCAAAGGAGGAATCGCTTCTGATGAACATTATATTGACAAGTTTAAGGTGCCTAAAGGCAACCGCAGTATTTATCTGAAGAATCTGGATAAAATTCAGACGCTGGGCTGTTTTTTTAATAATCTTGGTAATAGTTACAGCACTGTCGGCAACCAGGCCTCCGCACAGCGTGCACTTGAAGAAGCGGTCGACATAAATCCGACATTGTCCGAGGCACGGTCGAATTTAGGAAACATCTACCTTGAGATGGAACGCTTGAAGGATGCAATATACCAATATGAAGAGGCCCTGGAAATCAATCCAGGCGATGCCAAGACACATAACAACCTTGGTAACGCTTACGTTGAACAAGACCGGTTATACTATGCTATTTCACAATACAAGCAATCGCTCAGGCTAGACCCGAATTTCATAGATGCTTATACAAACCTGGCCTTGGCTTACTGCAAACAGCAGCGATTTTCCCAGGCAATAACAGAATTGAAAAAGGCACTTAAGTTGGAGCCGAAAAATGCCTCTTTGTACTGCCATTTGGGTGACGTTTACAGCCAGAAGGAAAATTATAAAAGTGCAATACTTCAATATGAAAATGCTTTGAAGATAAATAGCAATTTAGCCAAAGCGCATTTCGGCCTGGCTGTCTGTTACAACAACTTGGGTTTTACTGACGATGAGATTCGGGCATACGAAAGGGCTCTGGCAATCGAACCAGATATGCTGGCTGCATTAGTAAATCTGGGTAATGCATATTTTAGCAGGCAGGATTACGATGCGGCTATTGAGGAATATACAAAAGCCATCCAGATAAAACCGGATGAGGGTATGATTCATTACAATCTGGGCTCCTCATATTCCAACAAGGGTATGTATGAACAAGCAGTGGCTGCGTTCTTAAAGGCAGTTGAGATAGAACCAAAGATGGGTGATGCACATTTTGGTCTTGCTTATGGGTATTATAATTTAAAGAAGTATGAACTGGCCTGGAAACATATAAAAATTGCCCAGGAATCGGGCGTAAAGGTTACCGAAGAGCAACTTAATGCTATCAAAAGCCATTTGAAATAGAACAAATTACAAGGTATAATCACTCCTATAAGCTGTTAACAAAATTGCAAGAATTCCCGAACTTCGACAAGTTCAGTATGACGAAGATTTGATTATGCAGACAAATGATGACATCCTGAATTTACTGAGAGAAAAAGGCGCTGAAGCAACAAGGCTGACACAGCGAGGAGCGATACTACAGCCGGGAGCGATAGGCGATTGTATATTGACTATCCCATTAGCTAAATTTATGAAAGATTCACTCGGACTGGGTTGTATCGATATTCTGGGGCACACTGATTACATCGGTATTTTGTCGGGCAGAACCTGCATCGATGGTATTCGTTCCATAGATTCAATGGATTTACATCGCCTGTTTGCTCCGTACAAATCATTTGACCTTGCCGACGGAGACCCTTTGATAAATGCTTTTGCTGATTATGCCTGGATTGCGACTTTTTTGGGTGAGCCGAACAGTAACTTTGAGCAAAACCTGATTTACACTGTCCACTGCAGCCATAGTGCGGATGTTATAACATTATCTATGAACCCCGCCCTTTCCAAGGGCGGGGTGAAGCCGCCACCTGTGCCTGCGCCATCTGTGGCGAGGCAACCACAGGTGCAGGC
>CAZZHL010000311.1:0-2797 GCA_964653945.1 uncultured Pirellulales bacterium | reverse complement strand
GGCTTTGCTGAGCCGGTTGTTCGGGCCGGCAAGGTAAGATTTAATCCCGAAATAGTCGGGCTAATAGCCTGTCGTTTGGCGATAAGCTCGGCGAAAAATAATAAAGCGACTAAGCATGTAGACGCTTGTCTTGAAACATCTCGGGACGGGGGTTCAAATCCCCCCGCCTCCATTCTGTGTCGCTCACATTCTGCGAGCTATGCAGAATGTCTTCCGAAGGAGGACATTTTACATTCTTCGCCCTATAAAATATCCAAACAAGTATTGCACAGGATTTTCAATCCGAGGGTCATAAATTTTAGCTTGCGTTGAGACAATGATTCTATTATGCTTTGCCTAATGAACCCGTAACAAGGTTTAAAAACAGAGGAAAATTTGTGAAGTATCTTCACCAGATTATTGCGACCGCCGTCTTATTGTGCGTGGTATTGGTAAACGCAGGTATTTTGCATGCGGTACATCTGCACCAATATCGCTGTACTAACCATCCTGACGAGAAACAACAGTCCGGCAGTGAGCATAACCCCGACAAATGTCCTTTATGCATTCAATTTACATCTATTAAAACGATTTCAGCCGACTTCACGGAGCACATCAGTTTCACTATTGGTACAATAGAGAAACTATTTTTATTCAGGATAGCTTTCCTTCCAAGCGTTTCCCTGTCATCGCAATCACCCCGTTCTCCACCTTTTATTTCCCAACTGAGGTTAAAACATTAGCCATTCATTTTCCTGCCAAAGATTATCACTTTAGCGGCAGGAAAGAGGTTTTCATTGGCGGGTATAGCCCCCTGTGAAGCCAGCATAGTGTTTTTAATCGAATTTACGGAGATAAAAATATGGAGATACAAACGGTTAAATACGGTTTTTGCTTTTTCATAATTCTGTTTTTTGCCGGTGCCAGCTTTGCAGAACAAAGTAGTGTCGATAGTGAACTACAATCTTTGAAGCAGCAGGTAGCCGAGCTTCAACAGACAATGAAAGACGCAAATGACAAATACTCAACTGAAATCAAAATGCTCAGGGAAGAAATTGAGCTTCTAAAACAAAACCAAGCAGCCACGGTAAAGCAAGGTTATCAGGAACCAAAAGATGAACTTGCTGCTTTGCGGGAACTGGCACAAGCCGAAGCGGCTAAAGAAAAACCTCTTGAGGAAAAGGCGGAAGAAACGACATTCAAATCAGGCGGTTTAAGTCTGCAGACTTTGAATCCAGAGATAAGTGTTACCGGAGATTTTCTTTTTTCCACAAGGCAAGATACAACAAGTGACCAAAGCAGCGATTTCAATTTCCGCACATTAGGCGTTCATATTGAATCATGGCTGGACCCATATACACACTTTAAGAGCGCCGTTGAATTCCACGAAGACGAAACCGAACTTGGCGAGGCTTATTTTACTTTATTCAATCTCAGCGATGATTTAAATTTGACCCTTGGTAAATTCCGGCAACAGTTTGGCGTGGTAAACCGCTGGCACAAGCATGGCTTAGACCAAATCGATTTTCCGCTGGCTCTTCGTCAAATTTTCGGTAATGGTGGACTAAATCAAAGCGGCCTATCATTGGATTGGCTTATGCCTCCTGCCGGTGATGCTTCGCAGCAATTAACTTTCCAGGTTACAGATGGCTCGAATAGTCGCTTGTTTGGCGACAACACGTCTAACAGACCCAGCTTGCTTGCACATTATAAAAACTACCGGGATATATCAAAAGATACATATCTTGAATATGGCCTTACCGGCCTTGCAGGCTGGAACGACCAATGGGAAGTCGGCAGCTCTACTACCACACAGGACAGTCGGAAGATGACATTCGTACTTGGTGCGGATTTGACAGTTCTTTGGGAGCCGACTGAAAAAATGCGTTACAAAAATGTAGAATGGCGAAGCGAAGCTTATTGGCTAAACAAAGATATTCTTGCACCGGATGGTTCAGGCGAGGACACCATCAATGCCTGGGGGCTGTATAGTTATCTGCAAACCAAGGTCTCACGCACAATTGATATTGGTATCAGGGGTGACTTTTATGTGCCTGACACCAAAAACTATGCAAATTATCCCGGCTGTACATCGTTATCGCCATTAGCGGTAACCGGAGATGATCCGCATCTGTGGCAAGTAAGTCCATATATTACCTGGTGGCAAAGCCCATTTGTTAAGTTCCGTGCAGAGTACGATTGCAGTAACGGCAAGGGGATAGAAAATCCTGAACATGTCATCTGGCTCCAGGCAATATTTTCCGCCGGCCCACACAAACATGAACGTTACTGATAGAAAGGAGCAGAATTACTATGAAAAATATACTACTCGTTCTCGGATTGATTTTAGTTTTTATGACAACAAGCGTATATGCCGAAACACGTTTGAATGTTGTGACAACTTTGCCCGACTACGCTTTTCTGACTCAATATATCGGTGGCGGGCGGGTCTCCGTCAAAGCTATTGTCCGGGGCGACCAGGATGCACACTTTATCCGGCCCAAACCTTCATTTGCTACAGCCTTAAAAAAGGCCGATGTCTTCGTTGCTACAGGATTAGATTTGGAGCTTTGGGCACAAACCGTGATAGATAATTCCGGCAACGACAAGATTCGAAGCGGCCAGGCTGGATATGTATCTGCTGCTGCCGGTATGAATTTGCTGGAAAAACCAAAAACAATATCACGAGCTGAAGGCGGCGTTCATATTTACGGCAATCCCCATTTAACATGCAGTCCTGTTAATATGAAAATAGCTGCCAGGAATATAGCTACGGGACTGATTAAAAACGACCCGGAAGGCAAAGAGATTTATCTGC
>CAZZHL010000310.1:0-2831 GCA_964653945.1 uncultured Pirellulales bacterium | reverse complement strand
CTTTTTTAAGCTTAAAAACAAGTTAGTCTAAATTTCATACTTCATTCTATTCCCCCACATAAAAACCCTAATATTATACAGGATTTATCTACGAATTTCAAAGGAATTATGGGACATTTTCGTATTTTTCATCACGCAGAGCTTTGTATCAAAATGCACAATAGCCGAATATATAAGCTTGCAAGCACTTAAGTTTTGGGCTATAAACGCACTACAAGACACGAAATATTCATCCTCCGAAGTAGGCCTGCTCCGCCGAAGCGGCTGCGAAGGCCGTAAACTTCTACGAAGGATGGATGAGGTACAAAATATGAGATACAGCCTAATGTTTATACCGACGGTCAAGGAAGTTCCTTCCGATGCCGAAACTGCCAGCCATAAACTTATGATTCGAGCGGGACTGATGCGGAAAGTCGCCAGCGGCACTTATACATATCTGCCTCTTGGCTGGCGAAGTCTGCTGAAAACCATCGAAATCGTCCGAGACGAGATGAATAAAGCCGGCGCCCAGGAAATCCTTATGCCTTCCCTTCAGCCGATGGAACTCTGGCAAAAGACCGGCAGAGATATCGACTACGGCGAAACAATGTGCCGGCTCACTGACCGTCACGGCAGGGAAAACGTCCTTGGCCCCACCGCAGAGGAGGTTGTAACCTACCTTGCCGCCGGCGAGATAAAATCTTACAAACAATTGCCTTTTAATCTCTACCAGATAAGTCCCAAGTTCCGCGATGAGTTTCGACCGCGCTTCGGGCCGGTCCGCTCCCGTGAATTTATAATGAAAGACTCCTACAGCTTCCACGCCGACCCGAAATGCCTCGATAAAACTTACAAGGTTATGTACGATACCTATTGCCGTATCTTCAAACGCTGCGGTCTCGAATACGTCATCGTCGAAGCCGAGGTCGGTGAGATGGGCGGCTCCGACTCGCACCAGTTCACCGTCCCCTGCGAATCCGGCGAGGACACAATCGTCTATACCGAAGACGGCTCTTACGCCGCAAACCTCGAAAGAGCTGCCATCGACCCACGGCCATAGCAAAAAGCCAACACCAAAATTCCACCTACCGAAGAAGTCCATACTCCAAACATCGGCTCCATCGAAGCCGTCTGTGCCTTTTTGAAAACTCAGCCAAAGCAGATGATTAAAACTCTAATCTACACTACCGAGGATGATATAATTGTCGCTTTGGTCCGGGGTGACCATGATGTCAATCCCGAAAAGCTCACTCAAGTCTTAGGCGGCAAACATACAGAACTGGCCGCCGAAGCTGCCATCGAAAAAGTCACCGGTGCTAAAGTTGGTTTTGCAGGTCCGATGGGATTAGAAGGCAAAGTTTCAAAAATGATTATCGACCACGCCGTCGCGGCAATGGCTGTAGGTGTTACCGGTGCTAATAAGACAGATTACCACGTAAAGAACGTTGTGCCCGGCAGAGATTTTCCGCTCGATAATACGTATCACGGGCTTCCAGCCCGTGATACCACGGCCAAGATGGCCGTGGTACACATTGCTGATATCCGCAACGCTGTTGAAGGCGACACGCACAACGGCAAAAAATTGCTTTTCAAAAAAGGTATCGAGGTCGGCCAGGTCTTTAAACTCGGAACCAAATATTCTAAAAAACTCGGCGCAAAATTCCTCGATGAGACCGGCCAGGAAAATCCCTGCATTATGGGCTGCTACGGCATCGGCATCAATCGCATCCTCGCTTCTGCAATTGAAATCAGTAACGACGACAATGGTATCATCTGGCCAATCAGCATCGCTCCATTTGAGGTCATCATAACCTGCGTAAACCAGGATGACCCCGACGTCGCAAAACCGGCAGAAAATATCTATCAGAAACTGCATGATTGCGGAATTGACGTTCTGCTCGACGACCGCGACCTTCGAGGCGGAGTAAAGTTTAAAGATGCCGACCTCATCGGAATACCCGTAAGAGTTACCGTCGGCAAAAAATCCGTTGCTGACGGCAACGTCGAAATCAAACTCCGCGCAGAACCAAAAAGTCAGACAGTTCCGATTGAAAAAGCAGCAGATAAAGTCATTGAGATTGTCAATACCCTAAAAGAAAATTTAAAAAATTAACGTGATGTACAGGTTTTTAATTTTCGGCAAATTTTCTTTCCCGCTCCGGCTCGGTGAGCCTTCGCCGAGACGAGTGCGAACCGTCATTTCGACCGAAGTGAAACCGCCAAAGGCGGTTGAATGAAGTGGAGAAATCTGTTTTTTTATAGATTCCTCGACTCCGTGCCCCGATTTCTCGTGGCACTATACTCGGAATGACATCCTGAAGCCTCATTATAGAAAACTTGTACACGGTGTTAAAAAGTTAATTACTGTTTTGCCATTCCTGTGAAAGATAGATTCCCGCTTTCGCGGAAATGAGATTTTGGCCTTAAAATGTGGAAACTAAAAACACCCAAACCGGCCAAGCTAATAGTCGGCATTTTGGCAGCCGACCGGCAGTGTTTACACGCTGCCGTTGAGGCGATTGAAAATAAATTCGGAAATATCGACCTTACAAGTGATGTTTGGCCATTCGATAAAACCGACTATTATAAAGACCAGACCGGCTCGAATATTTCGAGGCAGTTTATCAGTATCGAAAGACTAATCAATCCCGGAAAACTCGCAAAAATCAAACATAAAACAAACAAGCTCGAGCAAAAGTTGGCAAAATCTCTGGCCCTTCCCCTGCCCAGACCGGTAAATTTAGACCCCGGCATAATTGAGCCCTCGAAGCTCGTTTTAGCCACAACAAAAAACTATTCACATCGTATATATATTGGTAAAAAAATGTATGCTGAAGTTACACTCGTTTTTG
>CAZZHL010000309.1:0-2860 GCA_964653945.1 uncultured Pirellulales bacterium | reverse complement strand
CAAAACGATATCGAGAGCGCAAGGCGGCGTTCATATTTACGGCAATCCTCATCTAACCTGCAGCCCTGTTAATATGAAGACAGCTGCTAAAAATATAGCTGCGGGATTGATTAAAAACGACCCTGAAGGCAAGGAAATTTATCTGCAAAATCTCAATAAATTGCTACATCGGATGGATGAACGGCTGTTTGGTAAAGAACTTGTGGAAATGTTAGGCGGTGACCCCTTATGCACTCTCGCTGAACAAGACAAGCTTGTCCCATTCCTTCAGCAACAAAAGTATCAGGGCAGGCCTTTGGTTGAATATCTGGGCGGCTGGACGGGAAAGATGCTTGCACTGAGAGGCACTCCAATCGTAACGTATCACAAGAACTGGGTTTACTTTATTAAGTTGTTCGGCCTAGAAGAAGCCGGAAATGTAGAACCAAGACCCGGCATACCGCCTTCAGCAAAACATGTAAGCGACCTTATTAACCTTATGAAAAAGAGGGACGTCAGAATCATTCTTGCCGCCAATTATTTCGATGAGCAACAGGTAAGAACCGTGGCCGCCAGAACGGATGCTGAGGCGGTGATTGTGCCACTATATGTCGGTGGGGCTGATGAGACGGAGGACTATTTCAAACTTGTAGATGTCTGGGTTGACGGTCTCATAAAAGCCGCAGAAAAGAAAGGTATTTTGGACTAACGAAGGAACCAGATGAGTCCTGAAATAATCAGCTTTTTATCAGTTCAGATTGCCTTACTTGCTGTAGTATTGATTTTGCATACGTATGTCGGGCTGCACATTATCAGGCGCACGTTGATATTTTCCGACCTGGTGCTTGATCAACTGGCGGCATTCGGCGCTATGGCCGGCATAGGGCTGGGAATAGAATACGGCACATTCCAATCATATCTGTCCTCGATGATTGCTGTTCTTTTTGGGGCGTTGTTGCTCGCTCTGATAAAACCGAAGAGTCGGGCAATACCCCGCGAAGCTACGATTGGAATTCTTTACGCAATGGCATTGACAGCCACGCTTATGCTGGGCGACAAGCTAAGCGGCGGAGAGGCCTATGTAACAAAAACACTTGCCGGGTCAATGCTATGGATTACCTGGCCTTTGGTGGGCGTAACAACCGTAGTGTATATCCTGCTGTTGATATTTCATTATAAGTTTCGCCACAAGTTTATTGAGTTGGCGGAAAATCCCGGCAGATGTGAAAAAGAGAAATTCTGGGATTTTCTGCTTTTTGTAACTCAGGGTATAATCACGGTTCTGATAGTTCCAATCGCGGGGGTTTTATTGGCTTATGCGTTTTTGATGATTCCGGCAGCCATCGCTGCGATGTTTACCAAAAAATGGATTTCGGCGGTACTTATAGGATGGACTGTCGGTTTTATAGCGTGTCTGATCGGTCTGTTTTCATCGTATTTTTTCAACCTGCCTTATGGTCCAAGTTTGGTCCTGTCTTTGGGTGTTTTCTTTGTGAATGCGATAATTATTCGATGCCTTTCGAATATCAGGATGTCTGTTTAAGGTGATATAAACTATGCATACGATGATTGAAGTTCTCGGGCTGCCTTTGCTGGCGTGCGTTATTATGAGTGCCATACTGGGTTATTTAGGCATACACGTGCTTACAAGAGAGGTTATCTTCATAGATATCGCTCTTGCGCAGATTGCGGCGGTCGGTTCTATCACTGCTCATCTGGTATTTAAAGCCCATGGAGATACACCCATAGCATATGCGTGTTCGTTAGGTTGTGTCCTGATTGCAGCTGCATTTTATGCTTTTATACGCAGCAGGATTTTTCAGATCTCACTTGAGGCGGTTATTGGTATTTCCTATGCCATTGCAGCTGCCGCTGCTCTTTTTTTAGTTGGAATCGCACCCGGCGGCCACATCCACATTCAGCATATATTGTCCGGAAGTCTTCTTTGGACGAACTGGCAGCAGATTTTTGCAGGTTTGTTTGTATTCTCGGCTATAGGAGGTTGCTTTTATGTCATCCGAAAGCCAATTGTTGAGATACCTCATGGTTACCAGAAAAACACGACAAAATATTCAAGAACGGTACTCTGGGATTTTATTTTCTATGCCCTGCTTGGTGTGGTTGTTACATTGTCAGTCCAAATCGGGGGCATTGTCATTGTATTTGCTTACCTGATAATACCAGCTACTATATCAGCCATCTTCTCAACTAAATTATCACTGCGGCTCGCCATAGTCTGGACAGCAGCAACAATTGCTTCGTTGGGAGGCCTGTTGTTTTCATATTACCTTGATTTTACAATTGGACCTGCTATTGCGTTGTTTCTTGGAATTGAACTGGTAGCGGCTGCGCTTATTAATAAACTCCGGCAAGCTAATTGAGCCTCAGGATAAGAGAGAGATTTAAATGTTGTCTTTGAGACGCTTTTGTGCGACTGTAGAATTAACGATTCGCCACAGAATACGGTATCAGACAGTGGACCCTGCTGTGCTAAAGCTACGCAGGGCTGGACAATATCTCCCTGCCGGATTAACATACCTGTATGCAGGCGTATCCACTTAAATTTGGCCCGATATACAAAGAGCGAATCTGGGGCGGCAAGCTGTTGCGCGAGTTATTATGCAAAGATACGCCGCGAGGCAAGCGAATCGGCGAGAGTTGGGAGCTGGCAGACCTGCCCGAAGACAAATCCAAAATCGTCAACGGCGAACTGGCAGGCAAGACGTTAGAGGACGTGATTCGCAAATACCCTGAGGAAATAACAGGGACGAAGGAGTTTTCGCTGCCATTTCCGCTTTTGATAAAGTTTTTGGACTGCGGGGAGGTTCTCAGCGTGCAGGTCCACCCCGATAGAGAAACCTGCCGGCGGATGGGCAAGGGG
>CAZZHL010000308.1:0-2895 GCA_964653945.1 uncultured Pirellulales bacterium | reverse complement strand
CCGATGGGCGACTGGTCAATCTCAATAACCTTGTCAATTTGAGAAATGCCAAGAACATTTTTGTGTTTACCCGGCTTGTCGCGAGACGCATACAGCCGACGCCTGCAGGCCGGAAGCAGTATCTGGCTCACCAAAGTGCTCTTGCCCGAACCCGAAACTCCTGTCACACAACTAAACACGCCGAGCGGAAACTTCACATCGATATCTTTAAGATTGTTCTCGAAGGCACCCTTTACCTCGATGCTTTTTCTAAGATTATATTTACGCCTTTGGGCAGGCAGAGCCATCCTCTTTTTGCCACTCAGATACTCACCTGTCAGCGAACCCTTGCAGCGAGCTATCGTCTCAAAACTACCCTGCGCAACAACTTTTCCACCATGGTCTCCTGCCGCAGGACCAATATCGATAATATGGTCCGCACTTCTGATAATATCTTCATCATGCTCTACAACGATAACGGTATTGCCAAGTCGGCTGAGCCGCTGTAGTATTCCGAGCAATCGGCCATTATCACGCTTGTGCAGACCGATTGTCGGCTCATCAAGCACATAACAGACCCCCACCAGACCGCTGCCGACCTGCGTCGCCAGGCGAATCCGCTGGGCCTCGCCGCCGGCCAGAGTGCCGCTTCTGCGGTCCAGCGTTAAATAGTCAAGCCCAACATCAACCATAAATTTCAGCCGGGCCTTTATCTCTTTTAGCACCTGTGCTGCAATCAGGGTCTTTTCTTTGTCTAATTTTAATTTATTAAAAAATTCCTGCGCTTTTTCGATAGAAAGTCTGGTTAACTCACTTACATTCTTGCCTCCCACGGTTACTGCAACCGCTTCCGGCCGAAGCCGTGCGCCTCCGCAGCTGCGACAAGGCTGCTCTGAAAGATAGCTGGACAGTCTCAATTTAACAAACTCGCTGGTGGTATTTTCCCATCGCCGCTGCAGGTTCGGGATAACTCCCTCAAACCAAAAACCATATTTCTGCTCGTCAGCTGATGCTGTCCCGTACAACAGAATCCTTCTGCACTCATTCGGTACTCGCTCAAACGGCATCGACTTGCTGACGCTCATATACCGGCAGAACCTCTTAATCAGCCGGTTATATAAAATATTCATTCTTTTGCCGCCCTTGCGCCAAGCCTCAACAGCCCCATGCTCCAGCGAGACCGTTTTATCAGGAACAATCAGGTCGGGGTCAAATTCCAGAATTGTCCCCAAGCCGTCGCAGCTTTTGCACGCACCGTAAGGACTATTGAAACTAAAAAGACGCGGCGATAATTCCTCAAGCGACGCCTGCGGATGCTTGGGGCAGGCAAACTTCTCGCTGTAGATAA
The DNA here is from genome assembly GCA_964653945.1 of uncultured Pirellulales bacterium. GTDB lineage: Bacteria > Planctomycetota > Phycisphaerae > Sedimentisphaerales > Anaerobacaceae > CAZBWE01. The sequence goes on along the minus strand of CAZZHL010000308.1, from coordinate 1,568 downwards.
CCTCCCTCCATTTGCCATCTCCGGCGCTCTTGTCACTGCTGGGTTCTTGCATCAGCACTAAAAGTATGCCATCTGCCAACTTCAGCGCCGTCTCCACCGAATCAGCCAGCCGAACACGAACGCCGGTTTTAATAATCAATCTATCTACAACCGCCGCGATATCATGTTTTTTATTCTTGTTCAGGGTCGGAACATTACGCACATCGTACACGGCACCATTGACCCGCACGCGAACGAAGCCTTCGCGTTGTATGCCGGCAAAAATATCTTTATGCTCACCCTTTTTGCCGCGAACCAGCGGAGCACAAATCTGGATTTTCGTTCCCTCCGGCTGAGCAAGTATGGACTCTACTATCTGTGAAGAATGCTGGCTGGTAATTTCTTTGCCGCAAACCCAGCAATGCGGCTGACCAACACGGGCAAAAAGCAGCCGAAAATAATCGTAAATCTCGGTGGTTGTAGCCACAGTCGAACGCGGATTACTGCTGGCGCTTCGCTGCTCAATAGCAATTGTAGGCGGAAGACCTGTAATCTCTCCTACCGCTGGTTTCTGCATTTGTTCGAGGAACTGACGGGCATAGGTGCTGAGCGACTCGACATATTTCCTCCTGCCTTCGGCGTAAACAGTGTCGAAAGCAAGAGAGCTTTTGCCCGAGCCGGAAATCCCCGTAATCACCACCAGCTTATCACGCGGAATCTCAAGGTCGATGTTCTTGAGATTGTGCTCGGCTGCACCTGTAATCCTGATTACTTTTTCCGCCCGTTTGGCCATATTACCCTGCTACTGAAAGTATACCACGGCCATTCCTTCGACTTCGCTCAGGACAGGCTTGGCCGTGGTATCACGGGCTGGAAGCCCGTGATACTTTACCCTTGAAATTTTGACAATAACACAAACTAATCATTGTAACAAAACCGCACAAAAAGGTAAAATGTTTTTGTTTGGCGATTTGTTACTTCTGCTTCCACAGAAATGTATAAACAGTATGCAGACAAAGAAGTTACATAACTGGAATTTACCTTATTCACAGGCGATAGCCCTGCAGAAACAACTCTGCGAAAAGGTACAGTTTGTCGAATTAAAAGGTAAGCCCCAAACCATCGCCGGTATTGATTGCGCCCTAAGCAAAGACAAGCAGAGAATTATCGCTGCCGTCATTGTTTTGCGCCGTAAGGCGTCCTGCGGAAAGCTTCAAACTTCACAAAAAAGCCTCCCCGGCTTCGGCTCAGCGAGCCTTCGCCGAGACGAGTGGGGCCCTAAGGAATCTTCCGACTTTGAAGTCGTCGAGACAACAGAGGCAATTGAAAAACTTACGCTCCCTTACATCCCGGGCCTGCTGTCTTTCCGCGAATCACCCGTCTGCATCGCGGCAGTTGAAAAACTAAAAAACGAACCTGATGCATTTCTTATCGACGGCCAGGGCGTTGCCCATCCTCGTCGATTCGGCCTTGCATCACATCTGGGCCTGTTTTTCGACAAGCCGACTATCGGCTGTGCAAAAAGCAGACTGACCGGCACCTACGAAGAACCATCTCCCGAGAAAGGCTCATTCAGTCCGCTCAAAGAT
>CAZZHL010000307.1:0-2904 GCA_964653945.1 uncultured Pirellulales bacterium | reverse complement strand
ATTAAGAGATTCGATGATTATTTCGTTGATTTGAATGATTTGCGTGTTTCGCGAACAGAAGAGATTATAGAAGTGTTGGGTGAGGACACACCTGCCACAAGGGATATAGCATCGAGAATTATCAGAGCTCTCAGGGCGGTATTCAACGAGTATAATAATGTCAGCTTAGAGACGTTGAAGAAAATAGGCAAGCGTCCGGCTAAACAAGTACTTGAGAAAATAGAGGATACCAGCCGGTTTGTAGTCAATTATTGCATGCTGACATCTTTGCAGGGCCACGCCATACCGCTCACACAGAAGATGATAGAATATCTAAGAAACAACGAGCTGGCCCATCCTGATGCCAGTGAGCAGGAGATAGAAGGTTTTTTAGTTAAACGGATATCAGCTGCAAACGCATATGAGTTCTATGTTTTACTGCGAAAAGAAAGTGAATCGCCGAAACTGGAACACAATAGAAAAACTACGCTCAGTCGCCATAGCTTTGGAGCGTCGGCGACACGTAAAACAAAGACAAAAACGACTAAGATAAGAAAAAAATGACAAAGGCAGCGGAAAGGGTTAAGATGTCGGGACAGATACTTAAATTGGGTATTCCGGCAGGCAGTCTGCAAAAGGCGACGATTGAGCTTTTAGGCAAAGCTGGTTTTCACATTTCGGATTCTGAGAGGAGTTATTCTCCGGGTATAGATGACGAGCAAATCAAGCTTATTATGCTGCGTGCACAGGAGATTGGCAGATACGTTGAAGATGGTGTTCTCGATGCCGGTATCACAGGTTTCGATTGGATAGTGGAGAGCGGCTGTGATGTAGTGGATGTCTGTGAACTTGCTTATAGCAAAAGCACGAGCAATCCAGCCAGATGGGTATTAGTTGTGCCGGACGAATCGCAGGCAAAAAAGCCGAAGGATTTGGCTGGTGGTATAATCGCAACTGAACTGATTAATGTAACAAAGAAGTATTTTGCGGATAAAAACATCGATGTCAAGGTTGAATTTAGCTGGGGTGCTACTGAGGTCAAGGCCCGGCTGGTAGATGCGATAGTGGAATTGACCGAGACGGGTACGTCACTTGCTGCAAATAATCTGCGGATAATCGATACCGTGATAGCTTCAACGACAAGATTGATTGCAAATAAAGAGGCCTGGAAGGATAAGTTCAAACGAGAGAAGATTGAAAACATATCCATATTGCTAAATGCGGCTGTTGAGGCCCAAAGCAAAGTCGGTTTGAAAATGAACGTAAAAAAAGGCGACCTGGAGCGCGTTTTGAAGGTACTGCCTGCCGAAAAAAGCCCGACTATTTCGAGCCTGGCTGATTCAGATTACGTTGCGATAGAGGTGATTATTGATGACAAAGTTGAGCGGTCGTTGGTTCCAGCTTTGAAACGAGCAGGAGCATCAGGCATAATTACTTATCCGCTCAATAAGGTCCTACACTAATAATTCATGGTTTGTCCTGGTTCTACAATTTTAAACTTTATTGATGATATACGAGGAGAATGGATATGTTTAAATTGCTTTCTAACAGGTTAGTAATATCTTTCCCTTCGACTTCGCTCAGGGCAGGTCTGGGGCTGTTAATAGTGCTTTGTTGTTCCTGCGGCACAAAAGAGTCGCAGACAGGTAGAGCAATCGATATGGGCGGCAAGCCATTAGCTGATGAGACAAAACCAGAGATTGTGAAAGAGAAGCCGAAGGAACCGCCTATTGTCGAAGCACCTGCTGAACCGAATCTTGTTGCAAAAATAGGCGATTACGTCATCACAAAACAAGAGCTCGAGGAAAGACTTATGAGGGAGCTTCGCCGAAAGTACGGACACTACGGCAGTGAAGAGGAGCCACTTGATGCCAAAATGGTACTTACGAAAATGATAGCAGAAAAGGCGATGGTGATGGACGCCCGAGAGCGAAACTACCTGGAACATGAAATGGTACACAAGCTGGTTAAGCAATTTAAACAAGGGGAGCTTGTAAGATTATTGACACAAAGGTACCTGCAAGGCAAAATAGAAGTTACAGATTCAGAAATAGAGGAAAAGGTTAAAGCAAATCCCAGGCTGGACAAGAAGAACGCAAAGACAATACTTGAAAGAACAAAAGCTAATAACCTTGTAAATGAGTATTACAGTGAGCTTAATAAAAAGCTGCATGTTCAAAAGGTCAGTGACAATTTCCCCAAAGCAGCCGAGATTCATCAAAGGCTTTTACTTCATCCGGGAAAGCCCCGAAAGTTGAATTTTATTCGCAGTGAGCAGGTAAGAGGGGAATTGACGCGGGAAGAGAAGAACCTTGTTCTGGCAACGTATGACGGCGGAAAAGTGACCTTGAGGGACTGGTTCGATATTTTGTGCGACATGTCTCCGCCATCACGCCCGAGAGATTTAAATACCCCTGAGGGTGTTGAGCGTTTATTAGACAGGGCCTTGCGAGGGCCGGTTTTTGTTGCTGAAGCCAGGTTACTCGGGCTTGACAAAGATGAAAATTTCTTAAAACGAGTAAGACAAGAGGAAGATAAAAGACTGCTCCACGGAATCAGAAACGACACTATCAAGAATATTCACGGCCCGACAGACGAAGAACAGATAATCACCTACTTCGATAAGAATAAAGAAGCATTTGGGAGGCGAAAGAGACTTAAGATTGACGAGATTTGGTGCCAAGACCTCAATACTGCCCAGAAGGCAAAAGCCGACTTGGATAGCGGCAGGGATTTCGAATCAGTCAGACAAGAGTATTCTTTGGATAAAAAAGGACATCATGCTGATAGGTATCCAGGCAATGAATGGGAGTTCTTTGAAGATATATGGAAAGGTGAGCCGAACGAAATAGTTGGGCCGATAAAGGGCTTTTACCATGATGGTTTCAAGTGGAGGATAGTTAAAATATTGGAAAAGAAACCCGG
>CAZZHL010000306.1:0-2907 GCA_964653945.1 uncultured Pirellulales bacterium | reverse complement strand
CCGTGTTTATTTTGATAACTTCACCTACAGCTGCACATGCGATTGCTAAAGGTGCGTATGCCTCCGGCGTAAAGTTGTGGGAGAACAGCGTAGTCGATAAATATGGAGAGGATAAAGAGCAAAAAGTGCAGTAATTTTGATTAACAATAATAGTTAAATTATAAACGGGAGCTTGAAAATTGCGTTTGCCGAAGTTAAGAGAATTAAAAGAAGCCATTATCGCGGTATTTTCGCCGCGATTTACTACCCGGTTTCCGGCTGAGCCTTGTGTCGTTCCGGAAAAATACAGGGGAAAGCCCGAGTTTGACCTTGATACCTGCATCGGCTGTGGTGCCTGTGTAAACGCCTGTCCGAGCAGCGTGTGCTTGACACAGGAAGACGACCTTGAAGCCGACCCGCCGGTAAGAAGGATTACCCTCAACTACTATACCTGCATATTTTGCGGCAATTGCAGTGATAACTGCACAACAGAGACCGGTATAAAGCTCTCAAAGGAGTGGGATTTGGCAGGCCTGGATAAAGAGGCCATGTCTGAAACCCACGAGTATGAACTTCAGCTATGCGAAAAGTGCGGTGCAGTAATAGGCACTAAAAAACACCTTGTATGGCTTTATGAAAAACTTGGCCCATTGGCCTACACTAATCCTTCGCTGCTGATTGCCAAAAGTGGCGAGCTGCTTAAAAAACCACAGGATGTTCAGAAGCAACATGCCAAGCCCGCCAAAGAAGTTCAGATGAGCGATTTTATGCGAATCTTGTGCCCGAAGTGTAAATGCGAACTAAACATTCGGTTATAAACCCCGTTAGAAAATCGTCTTTCCAGGGTCTGGTCCCTTCGTGGGATTTCTAACGGAGTAAAATGATATGGGCACCAGCCAACAAATCCTCCAACAGCTAAACCAACTGCGCGGCTCTAAAACACTTATTGTCGGCATTGGCAATACACTAAAAGGTGACGATGGAGCAGGCCCTCTTGTCTGTGAGCGGCTTGCCAGGAAAATCTGTGCAGAAGTAATAGATACCGGTACTGTACCTGAGAATTATATTCAGCCCATCATAAAAAAAGCCCCGCAGAACCTACTTATCATTGATGCCATCGATTTTGGCGCCTCGCCCGGCACAATAGACCTTTTCAGGCCTGAGCAGATAAGCTCATTTACCTTCTCCACTCATACCCTTTCACCCCGTCTTTTCATTGATATGATTACTCGGCAGATAAAAGTTGATGTCTACCTGATTGGAATTCAACCAGCACAAATGCAATTGGGTCAAAGTATATCTAATCAGGTAAGTGAAGCAATACAGCAGCTTACACAGACCTTTACCGAGGTTTTTCCACCTGGGCAATAAGTTAGAAAGTTAAATCACATTGCCTTCCTGCCGGGGTATAGCTTTGGAGCACCTGCCATTGTATAATTAGTTCTTTTTAGAGTCGGTGAAAACAGATGAATGAAATAGACTTACTTTTGAATGCCTATTACGAAACCCTGCATGAGCGCCTGGGGGCCAGCAAGGCCATTCTGGCAAAGAAGATAGAACATCTGCTGACCAAAGAGACTGCAGAACGCAGCTTCAAGGACTTTAATAACGAAAAATACACTGCGTACAGAGATGCGTGCATAGCTTTTGTAGATGAACGGATTGAAAGCTACAATCCGTTTGGGATTCAATATACCTTTGACCGTGCCGTAAGACAGAGGAGCGCTGAGCTGGAATTACAGCTTAACTGGTATGACAGTACAGAGGAATTCGAGCAGCTACTGGAAGCGGTGCGTCTTAAGACAGAATCCGACTTGTCGGACAAGTCCGAGATGGCTGAGCAACGTTTGCCGCTGCTGGCGGATGAGCTGGTTAAAGAGGTTGGGGCGTTTCCCGATAAGAGCATTATATCCGCCTATGAGACTGAACCTGCTCTGAATAAGCTGCCGGACTATATTTTGGCCCGGGCAATCGAATAAATTATTGGTCAATAAATCTAAAAAGAAACCCCTGTGATGCCAGGAACAGGATATTCCTTTATCTTATCTGATTATGTTCTGAAATACCTGCCTTAAACATCACAGGGGTAACCTACAACGCCTTGTTATTTCCTGTTTTTCAATTTCCTTTCTGCTGACTTCTGACTATTTTTCTAATTCTTTTTTTTATTACGTTCTCTTACCCTAATATTTTGCATCGGCAGAGTACGCTGTTCTCCTTTAGCTTTTCTGGATGTCACCATCATCAGGAAAAAATGCTTTCTTAAATCAGGCAAAAATGTTAAAAAAATGAAAGCATCTTATCTTTACCCACCTATCCCTAAACTCCACATTAAGAGTTTAAATGCTTTGCCCGAAACCAGGCAATTTGCCCCACTTAACCCCGATAATGAGCAAAACTCCCGCTCAAATTTTTCTCTAAACAAGTCAAAAAAACAAAAAAAATCTCGTTTTTTTAAATTAAGAAATGGACATTGGTTATCTTAACAAAAGAAACCTTAGCATGTGGTGAAAACCTGCATTTTTGAACGAGGCCGATGGGGCTCGAACCCACAACCTTCGGATCGACAGTCCGATGCTCTAACCAAATTGAGCTACGGCCCCTAATCTAAATAAATAATATCGTGTAAAGCTTTTTTTTACAAAACGTATTATACCAGCTAACCATCTTTTGTGTCAATCGTTTTTATGTGAAGCACAAAATGCCGGGTATGACTCTGCCTCTACAGTCCCATATAGCCCTTATTTGTAACAACTATTTTCTCGCAGACTGTGAACGTCTGAGAACCGGTTGCGACTTGCTACCTATTTTGTGGTTTTGCTGAAGAACCTTCATTGCCTTTTTTACGTCGGCTACTTTTAATACACCAGTTGTTCGGCCACCCTTGGCACCGGCAGTGCAATATGCATACGAAATATTTATGTGGTT
>CAZZHL010000305.1:0-2908 GCA_964653945.1 uncultured Pirellulales bacterium | reverse complement strand
AAATCTTTTGTGCCTGGCGGTCATAAGCCTGTTCGATAAAATCGTGTTCTGTATTTGAGGTCTCAAAAAGAGTTGGCTCAATTTTTAACATCTTAACTAGTCTGCGTTCGGTGTCACAGTGATCCTCGATACTGCCATCTTGTAAGATATGCCTAATGCAGAGATTGTGCCCTTTGAGATGTCTGCATAAAAGGATGCTTCTGTGACATTCCAACGGTTCTTTCTCTGCACACATCAAGGCTATCCGATGTCCTGATACGGCTGCAATCAAGCGATGGAGCCCTGCCTTGAACTCCTCCGTTTCGGCTATATGTTCAAAACTGACACAGCCTCGGTCATAGGAATAACCGTCATCCCGACGAGCACCAAGTTCTTTTCCCAGATACATATACTCAATATTGGCAGTTTGAAGGGCAAGAGCAAGAGATTCCCTGTTGAATTGAGGGGAATGGCGACTGTAAGGAGCCGAACGCACATCTGCAACGCAGGTGACTTCATGCCTCTTTAGTAAGCTTATGAAATCCTCTATTTTGTGGTTGGAGTGGCCTATCGTATACAGAATATCACATTCTTCTTTAGTCATTTCGCCACCTTCGGGAGGACAACTATCTACTTGCCCTCAGCCATATTATACTTTCGAACCATATTATAAGCAAAAAAGGAATTACTGTCAAACCAAAAACCCACCACCGGCCTTTGCGCAAGTAGCACCATCAAGCTTCACTCAACGGGGTCAATAATGTCCAAGTTCTACTCGTGGCGATAGATTTCCCAGCCCATACAATTATCAAGGGCTTAGGTGATTGCATCGGCTTTTTCCGACCTGCTCACAGCAACGTGATGCTCAAAGCCCATCGCACAAATATATTGCATACCCATCAGGCAACTCCCAAAACCCATTTGTTATCCTTCCATACCTAAATCGAAAGTCGGGACATTGAGTTTGGCAGCACGATTTAACCGTTATACTGCTTACGTTCAGGCACAAACCGGTCGAATGGAGGATATTACGATTAGAACAGCGGCTTGTACAGACTGGAAACTATGCAACCGGCGGTAAGAGTCAGAGAGCCAAGCGCGTGCAAAATGACCGTGATTTGGCTGGCGCGGTATTTACCAGGCGTGGTTAAATCCTTCTTGTTCACAAACCACGTTGCCACAACCGCTACCGGCAGTGTAAACAGATAAAACAATCCTGCATAAAACATTCCGCCATAAATCAACATCGCCGCTGCAACGACAAAACTGTAAGCCAGCACGATTCGATAAATCCAGATGGCAACCGGCACGCCAAAGTGAACAACAAGCGTTTTTTTGCTCGCAGCGGAATCAGCTTTCAAGTCCGGAAATTCATTTACTAAAATCACCAAAAAAATCAGGATGCTGACAATAACAGCAGGTAAAATCGGCGTGATATCAAACGTTTCTGCCTGCAAATAATATGAGCCATACACCGGGAGCAGGCCAAATAACAGCGCAATAACAAGCTCGCCGAAACAACGATAGCCAAGCTTAGCAGGCGGGGCAGTATAAAAAAATCCGCCGAGCAGACCAACCAGGCCAAGAACCAAAATAAAAATGCTCTGCGTCAGTAAAATAATTACAAAACCAATTATTGAGCCGACAGTCAACCAGAACAGGCTGATAAGCAAGGTCGCTTTGGGCGATAAAATTCTTTCCTGAATGTATCGCCTTCCGCCTGAAAATGGGGTGGGATTTTTATTGGCCCAGTCGTTTCCGGAAATGTGGTCAAAATAATCGTTGGCCATATTGGCGCCAGAATGTAAAGCCATTATTGCCAAAAGTGCCAGAATAAAAAGGACCGGTGAAAAAATACCGGCCGCTGCATAACTGAGCGCCGAGCCAACCAAAACAGGAGCTACACTTGCAACTAAAAACTTCGGCCGAGAGGCAAGGAAAAAAATAATCAGTTTTGAATATTCAAAAAGAGACTTCATAAGTATAATTTAACCACAGAATTCACAGATTGCACGGATTTTTGAAGATTGGGTTCCACGGGAAAGAGCACCGAGCGAGGAATAGTGAATGATGAATTGGATTCCTGCCTGCGCAGGAATGACAATAAAACATCGCCCTGCCGGCGACGGCTAATCGGCCTGAATTCTGTCGATTTGGCAGAGCGATCGGGGGCAACTGACAAATTTGACAGATAGAAGCACGTCGCACTTTTTTAATATAATCCCATTCACAATAATCACTTATGTAAGGACTGGCCCGCGATGAGATATCTGGCACGATATTTGCGTATTAAATAAATACGCCACAGGCGTATAAACAGATATGGTTTCGAATTTGTCAAAATCAGAGGAAATTAACATCCTGGCCAGTGGAGCAAACTGGGCGTGGCCGGAGGCGCTGCGCTATATTTTTCGGCCAAGAGGCATAAACCTGCTGGTGGCTGACAACACCAACGATTTCGTCAACATTATCGAGCGAAGACGAATCCATACGACAATTTTAGATACGGACCCGGAGAAATCAAATGCCCTGATAACTGTAAAGATTATTCGGATGCAATATCCGCTACTACCGTGTATTTTGCTCTCAAGCACAATGGACCAAGCAATGCTCAGCCAGGCCCTTCAGCTTGAAGTCTTCAGCGTTATTGATAAACCGGTCAAAATGAGTATTCTGCTTGGACAATTAAACAGATTGTTCAAAAAAAGATATAACAGCGATATTTTCGCGGAGTAATTACAAGAAAAGGGGTCAACCACAAAGGCACAAAGAAATGAAAAAGATTCCTGCTCCCTCGACCCTGCTCGGGACAGGTTTCGCAGGAATGACAATCTGTGAACTTTGTGCTTTCTGTGGCAAAAAAGAAAATTGAGAGTTTTTGAAAGGAGTAAGGACAAATGAAGATTCGACCATTGGCAGATAAGGTGCT
>CAZZHL010000304.1:2560-2909 GCA_964653945.1 uncultured Pirellulales bacterium | reverse complement strand
TATCTTTTCTCAAGCCTTTATATTGAGAAGTAATGCCAATGCTGCTCTTGGAAATGAGTACGCATCTATCGAGGACGCCGAGAAAGCGGCATCTTTGAATCCGTCTGATGGAGCTATTGCGAAACAATTGGCGTTTGTGCTGTACCAGCGTAATGAGAAGCTCGGCGACAATGTATCATCTGCCCAGATGCTTGAAACCGGGAATGCTTTGGACAGAGCACTGGCACTGAACACAAATGATTTAGAGTTACTCAGCTTCTACGCGGAATATATAGTCAGGACTAAGCCTTTGGCAGCATTAGCGATTCGCCAGAGATTGCAGAAAGCCGCTCCGGGTATGTCGAACGCT
>CAZZHL010000304.1:0-2550 GCA_964653945.1 uncultured Pirellulales bacterium | reverse complement strand
ACGAAACTGGCTTCTGAGGAGGGAAACGCGGAACGCAAGGAGGCGTTGTTTGCTATTGCAGCTTCGTCTTTTGAGCAAGCCAGAAAGATAGACCCGAACGACAAAACAATGCTTGTTAACTATGTAGAATATCTTCGAGCCAGTGGGCAGGGGCAAAAAGCTAAGGGATTGCTGCAGAAATCGGAAGACCAAAGATTGCTCTGGACCTATTATTTTCGGGGAGGCCAATTTGAGGAGGCCAAGGAGGTCTTGGAGCATCTGTATCAAACTAATCAAGAAGACAGTAACACGGTCAAAGGTCTTTTGCTTGTTGCGGGAAAAACAGCTGATGAGGAAGCCATAAAGAAATATTCTGAGGAACTTTTATCGCTTGAAGACACCTTGGAAAATCGTCTTTTTCAAATTCAGACTTTCCTTGAGGTCGGTCTTGTCAAAGAAGCTGAATACAAATTGCAAAGCTTTAAGGAAAAGTTCCCGGATGAGCCAAAATCGCTGCTGCTTGAGGCATGGTTGGCAATGACACAGGGGCAACTGAAAAGGGCTTTGGAACTGATAAATCGAAATCTTGAGACTAATCAGGATAGCGCAGCGGCCTGGCGGTTGAGAGGGCAAGTAAATCTTTTGATGGCAAATTATGAACAAGCAATCATTGACCTTAAAAGAAGCAAGTCCTTGTCAGCTGAGCCTCTCACCCAGATTGCTCTGGCAAGGGCTTATCAGCGAGCAGGCCGGGGTGAGGATGCTATAACTGAGCTTGAAGGTATGGTTGACCTGCCACAAGCTCCTGTGCAAGCCAGAACGTTGCTTGAGCAGATGTACTGGCAGCTTCACAAAAAAGAAGCATTAAAGAGCTTTTATGATGAGACTCTTAAACAGTTCCCTGATAGTGTGGACTGGTACAATCGAGCAGGGTCATTTGCTATAGCGGTAGGCGAAGTAGACAGGGCAGAACAATTGTACAAACAAGCGTGGCAGAAATCTAAGGAGAAGGGCGCTGGTGACGCAACGGCGCTCGAGGGATATTTCGGGGCACTAATAGCAGGCGGGAAGATGGATAAGTTCTTTGAGGAGGCCGGAAGATATGTTGATGGTAATTTTGCTCCTGTAACTTTTGTCAAAATGGCTGAGGCAAAGTTGAAGCTTGGTGATAAGGAAACCGCTATACAGTATCTCCGAAAAGCTGTTGACAAAGCGGGGACAGATGAGATTTTGGTATCTAATATTTTGCAAAGAATGTACACGATGCTCGGAGCGGAAGAAGTCCTGATGTATTGTAAAGAAAGGCTTGAAACCGACCCTGATTCACTTGCTGCTAATATGGCCATGTTTGGTTTGAAAAAGATGAACGGTGAGTACAACAGTGCAGCAGATTATATTGACAAATGCCTGCAGATAATAGGACCTAATAGCCCGGATAGAGTTGGTTATATAACGAGAAAAGCAGAAGCTTTCACTTTGGCTTATAGCAAGACTTCCGATAATAATTATCTTAAAAAGGCTATCACTGAATACGAAAGTTTGTTGGCTGAAATGCCGAATAATCCAGATGTCTTGAATAATTTGGCGTATATGTTGGCCGAAGAAAATGTACGGCTGGCCGAAGCGCTCGAATATTCAAAACGGGCTTGCGAAGCAAGACCGAATAACCCCGGCGTTTTGGATACTTATTCTTACTTATTGTATAAAAACGGCAGATTGTCAGAGGCAGCCGAATTTCTGCAGTCTGCTTTACAACAGTATGAGCAGAGCAGAATCTCCGCACCGTCGGAGGTGTATGAGCATTTAGGTATGATAAAAGAAAGACTTGGCTCTGTAGATGAGGCCCTTGCTGCTTATAAACAGGCATTGGAAATAGGAGCAGAGGGGTTGTCGGAGGTAACTAGTGGGCGAATAAAAGCGGCGATTGAACGCCTTAGCACTAATCGTGTCCCGTCGCTTGGCACTGGTGCCCGGTGAGAGGCAAGTGACGAATAAGGGGATTAGCATATGGTAGAACAAAAACAAACCGCTGTAAATAGAATGGTGGAGCCACCTCCTTTCTTGCGAAAGCAAGAAGGGGGGAGGCCGATGCCGGTTATCGTAGCGTTGACGCCGAAGGAAGTTTTTGGAATATTGCGCCGGCATATATTGCTGATAGTTTCTCTGACTATATTGGGTTTTATGGTCGGCGGCGTGAGCTGGTATTTCTTAATGAAATATATGCCAAAATATACAGCCGCGACCTTTATTGGGGTGCTACCACCCATAGAAAAAGACCCTATGGCTATTGTGGGGGGGCAGGTGGCCAAGGATATTCAATACGGTAAGCGTGTGTCAATGGCTGCTCTTATGACCCAGCAGAGTACCCTGCAAAAATTGATTGCTAGAGATAAGATTCAAGAAACCAAATGGTTTAGGCATTTTGGTAAGGTTAGAGAGATAAGTATTGCAAAAGCTGTTGACGATTTGAGAAAGGAGTTCAGTGCCAGTGCCCAAAGGGATGGTGATTATATTGTGGTATCGATGAGTTGCGGGAGTGCAGCAGAGTCGGCCCTGATAGTGAACGAAATG
>CAZZHL010000303.1:0-2933 GCA_964653945.1 uncultured Pirellulales bacterium | reverse complement strand
ATATATACTACCTTCGAGCCACAGACAAATCTGTACGCACCCTGGCCGATGCAAACATACTACCACGACGGCCGAACACAGGTAATTTATCTGGCCAGTGAAATTGGAGACGCACAGACGATAACCGACCTTGCACTGGACGTTTACACAGTGCCGGGACAGACACTTAACTACTGGACCATCCGAATGAAATATACCAGCAAAAGTTATTATGCCGGCTCCCCATATTTCGAGACAGCAGGATGGACAACCGTCTATCAGAGCAACGATACTATAAGCTCGACAGGATGGCGGAATTTTCACTTCCAGAACGGCTTCGAATATAACGGTACAAGTAATTTGATGATAGATTTCAGCCATAACAACAGCTATTACACTTACGATGCTAATTGTATGGTCTCAGATATGGGCCTTGACCGCGTAGTGATGGCATTCGCAAACAGTACTCATGGCGACCCACTGTACTGGTCTGATTACAGCGCCCCAGGAATATATGTTTCGTCGGGTGTTCCGAATATCAAGCTTGTCTCGAATGTGCCAGGCAGTGAGCCGCTGGCTGGCGACTTTGAGCCGGATTGCAGAGTAGGCTTATCCGACCTGAGTATTCTAACGACGGCCTGGCTGAGCAGCCCAGGCGATGATAACTGGAATCCTGCCTGCGATATTTATCAGCCTAACGACGATATCATCAACTTTAAAGACTTTTGCGTCCTTGCTGAGAACTGGCTTAAAAGTGTCCCTTAACAAGCCCTTCGGCGTCGCTCAGGACAGGCATAAAACAACAATTATCGATTTATGAGCTGAATGTTTCCCGCTCGACCTGGCCGAGGTAGAATCGGCCGTCATTTTGCATAAACTTGATGATGGCGTCAAGCTGCTGATGAATGAAACTGTTATCATTCGATACTATTGCTATCGCAATAACAGCAACCGCTTTACTATCCTGATGGTCAACTTCGGAGATGGAGATATTGAACCTACTTTTCAATCGGCCGGTCAGGCCTTTGACGATGCTCCGCTTTTGCTTCAGCGAAGCTACGCCCTGCAAATTCAGTTGTGCTTTTAAGACACCGACAATCATACAATCCTTTTCCTTCGGCTTGGTTCGACTACGCTCACCACAGGTCGCTCAGGACAGGCCTGACTTGCTTCTTTGGCCTTATCTGATAGAATAATTATATGCTTTCTAAGCTGGAATTCAATATTCCCGATGCCTGCTGCGACGAGCACGGCAAGACGGGGCAGCGGGCAAGTCGAGGCAGCAGGCGCAACTGGAACTTACCCGTTGGTACCATAATATTTTTTGCATGCTTCTATCTGTATGTCTGGCTATTTATTGAACCCTGTCTTATTTATCACGACCACAACTTTGGAACTTTCATAGATTATCAGGCTTTTTCGGTGGACTGGGGATTTCTCAAGAGCTCTCTGAGTCATCCATGCGGTGTAGTCGAATATATAGGAGGATTTTTATCACAACTTTATTACTTCTCTTGGCTGGGGGCACTGATTGCCACAGCAGTCGCCTTTTCTTTGTACATTGCCACCAGGACGCTTATCAAGCGGCTTACCCTCCGACACCCTCCGGGCTATGGAGGGCAGGCAGGGCAGGCCCTAAAGCTTATATGCTATATCCCACCAGTGATGTTACTGATGATACATAACCTTTATGACAATCAATTAACCGCTTTTATAGCTTTGCTGGCAGCACTATGGTTCACGGTTGCGTATGAAAAGATGACCGTTCGCAGCAGTGTCGCCCGAGTGGTGGTGTTTTTGGTTGAATTCTTCCTGCTGTACTATATTGCCGGTGGAGCGAGTTTTATCTTCGCACTTCTGGCAACGATTTACGAACTCTTTTCCGGGCGGCGCAAGATACTCAGTGTGCTATTTCTAACAATAACAATCGGTACTTATCTTGCCATCAGATATATTTTTGTTGATTTAGAAACTGAAATTATACCTCTGTCGCTATTTGGGGCCCCATTAGGGTATGACACGCGGCTTATCGTAATTTGTATTTATTTTTTCTTTCCGCTGGCGTTATTTGTTGTGGGATTATGGGGATGGAAGTCAAAAGTTAAAAGTAAAAAGTTAAAAGTAAAAAGTAAAAAATCAGGGGTATGGCGATTTTCCCAAAATAACAAAGCTGCGTGGATTATAGAAACAACTCTACCAACTCTTATTCTTGCGATATGCCTTTTTGCCTCATTCGACGGCACTAAGAAGAAATTGATGCAGGTAGATTACTTCGCCAGCAAAGGAATGTGGCCTGAAGTTCTCCAGAAAGCTCGCCAAATTCAGCCTGAATTATACGATGATTTCTGTATCCATGACATCAACCGAGCACTGTATTACACCGGCAGGCTTGGAGATGAAATGTTCTCTTACCCACAACGGTTCTCAGCTTTGCTGCTTACCAATATCGGCACAAAAACACTTAGTGGTAAGGTGCTGATGAAAAACAGCCGATTTTTTTTGGAACTTGGACTCATCGGTAGTGCCGAAAAAGATGCCTTCGAATTTACGGAAATTGTCGGAAACAGTCCTTTAATCCTTGAACAGCTTGCGAAAATAAAGATGGCCAAAGGCCAGATTAAGACAGCAAAGGTATTCCTTAAGGCATTGAGCAAGGACTTGATTTTCGGCTACCGTGGGCGACAGTGGCTTCGCCAGATTGAAACAGACCCTGAACTGGCCAACGACAAAACAATTCAATACATGCGCTCGGTCGCGTGCAAAAAAGATAATGTCCATTTCAAGTTTGACGCAGATGCCTTTTTCCATCAGCTTCTGGACAAAAATAAGAATAATAAGATGGCGTTTGAATTTATGATGGCCTTTTATCTATTAACCGGCCAGACAGGAAAAATCGTAGAAAATATCGGCTACCTTAACGAGATGGGCTACGAGAGATTGCCGCAGCATTACGA
>CAZZHL010000302.1:0-2943 GCA_964653945.1 uncultured Pirellulales bacterium | reverse complement strand
GATACCTCAGCGAAGACCTCCCACCATTTTTCCAGCAGATGCGATTCGGTCATAATACCGCCATTGTAATAGTGTTTGTGTACGCGGTCGGCAAAGAGTTGCCTGAAATCGGCGTTGGCCTTCAGCGCGCGATAAAGTCGACAAAGTGGCCACGGCCCGCCGTTTAGCCCCTTGGGTGGCGACTCGTAGCTGGGCATATCGTCAAAGGCATTGATATCCCAGTTGCCCTCGACGACCCATGTCTCAGCGACGCCTTCTGCATCCCAGATGGCGAATCCAAATTTGGCGCCGTCCATCTTTTCACGGTAGACGGCCCAGTTGTTATTGGGCCAATCAAAGTTGGCTATGTGAATCTCAAGAATAAGGTAGTCTATGAAATCTGTGATATCTACCATACTGCCGACGTATTCATATTCATTGGCATCAGCAAGGTCATGGCTGTCTGCATAATAGAGCAGGTCGTTCCAGGCAACCCAGTCACCATCTCTGAGTCCTGCCTGGTCAATTATGTCGAAGTTGTTGTCGGTGTTGAACCATTCCTGGAAGAATTCTTCGTCGAGCCGGCCGCACGGATTATAGTACGCCTTGTATTCGCCGTTGAGATAGAGGTTGGCGAAAGCACCGGTAAGTTGAGCCCCTCCCATTTCCAGAAACAGTCTTCTGGTCCATTCGTCCTTGACAAACGGTGCGCAGAGGTCGTTGTGTCCTGCTCGTAACACAATGCTTTTGTAACGGTCGACATCTATAAACGGGAAGAACTGGTATTCGAGGCGGTTATCGCCGTAATTGCTGCGGAAAAACAGATTGAAGCTGAACTTGTTACTATTCCAGCCAGGCCAACCATTCCAGCAGGTTAGCCAATCATCGCTGTCGCTGTGGTAACGTGGCCGTGTGAAGTCGCTTCCATGGACACGAATGCCACAATCAATCTGCAAGTTTGTGCTGGCATTAGAGTCGATGATTTCAAAGGAAACGGGACGTTCGTATGCTATTCCTCGCTGTATAGGATTGTTGTAAGCACTGGGATCACCCCCGGATGTCCATTTTCCATCATTTGGCCCACCAACGATGTAATAGCCACCAACGATGGCCATGATACCATCAGGTTCAAAGAATGTTGTATATTCATCGCCCACAAGACACATCACCGGCATATTCTTAATCTCTTCACTGGCACCGAATATATATGTATGAGTTGTAGTGCGTGATGGCATCCAGCCGGTCTTGATTGCCGCCGCACGAAGGCACTTGTTTGAGCCTATAGCTATGGCACCGGTATAATGTGAGCTGGTCGGTGCGGGCGCCTCATTAACAATCGGCTCGCTGCCGTCTGTCGTGTAATATATATCAGCTCCATCGGTTGTGGTGGCTATTGTAACGTTGAAACCTGTTTCGTAGAATCCTCGCTCGTGGCTAAATTCGGGCTGCTCGACTATATCTTCGTATATCGCGTTATTGTCAGCCAGCGGAGTTGGTACGACAAAAAACCGCATGTTATCGTTTGCATCGGGATAACGACCATAGGAAATGTTGCCAACCTGCTCGCCAAATACAATACCGTCAATCATAGTATCGGCATCGAGAAACAGACCAATCTCCTCGCCACCTGCGCTCAGCTTAAAATCGGCGTGCAACGGGCCGTCATCGGTATCCTCATCGGCCCAGAAAAGAATAAAACCATCGGCAGGGACATTCGTCTCAGCAGGCGAATCGTTTGGAATCTGCCATTTGGTAGGGTCATCTAAATCGTCGGTAAGGTACATTCCTCCCAAGTCTAAGTCTATGTCGCCGAAGTTATAGATTTCAAGCCAGTCATCAAATTCACCTTGTGGGTCGTTTATATCGCTTTCACTGCTGTTGGAAGCCATAAACTCATTGATTACCAATGGTATACCTCTCTGTTGCCAGCGGCTTGCCAACACAGAATAATCAGATAGGTTAATCCCATTGATGCCATCGAAGTCGGCACAGCCGAAATGCGAACAGCCGCCTACATCAAGCCACTGTTCTACGAAGGTTAGAATATCCTCCCAATCGACCTTGCAATCGCCGGTCAGGTCGCCTTCAGGATATATCGCAGCGGCCGCAAAACCAGACAGAAATATAACAAGCGCTACTGAGGACAAAAACATTCTCACAGGTCTAAGCATCTTTTATTCCCTTCCTCATTATTATTTTGATATGTTGACCGGTAGTTTTTAGTTTGTGACTCTTGTATTTGAAAAGCAAAATTATGTAATTGGTTTTTATCGTGCTCTATTCTAACATATATTGGGGGTCGATTCAACAGTTTTTTGCCTAAAACGGCCTATTTTGAGGTTATAGGACGAACTAATATCAATTATTTGCGAGTTTTAAGACAGTTCGACTTCGCTCACCACAGGCAAGCTGAGTGACCCTGTAGTGAGCTTAGCCATGCGTTACGGCAGAGCCGTACTCTTTTTCTGTTGATAGATTGGGGTAAGATGCCATTTTGTGCAGCTATCAGCGAAAAAGCCGGTGGTTGCAGGTTTGAATCCTGTCAGGCGTTGTTTCCAAATACGTGGGAAGGAAAATAAAACCGAAAATTTAGCAAAATACAACGTGACTAAGCCATTAAGTGGTTAATCAGTCCCTCGACAAGTCCGCCGTTCGTATGGCGGACAAGATCGGGATGGTGTCCAAAGCCTGCCCTGAGTGCAATCGAAGGGTCGGACCGTTATTTCATCTTAATCGGCAAACCCTTTTTACGAGCTTCGGATACGAACAATTTTAGTTCCTCCAGTAAGATTTGCATTTGCTGAGTGTTTTCGAGCATGTTTTCGTAGAATCGACCATCGTTTATAAGTTTTGCAGCGGTTCCCTGACCACTGTTGACTTTCTCGAGAATCAGACGTAGCTGTGCTGTTGTTTTACTTAATTCTTCGCTTGTGCTAACCATAGCAGTAACAATTTCTTGTGCTT
>CAZZHL010000301.1:0-2951 GCA_964653945.1 uncultured Pirellulales bacterium | reverse complement strand
CGGTCTCTTTGCCCATCAGCTCAGCCATCATAGCATTCCAGTGATTCTGGCGGTCATCTTCGCTGTCTGCGTATTTGTTACCAATAGCTCCGCAGTGGCCGTGACCTCGATGAGTTGAGCCGATTACATCGCCCCGCTCAATTGCTGCAACAGCGCCGACAGCAACGGCCTCTTCGCCGGCATAAAGATGTGAGGCGCCTTTGATGATATTCTGGCCCAGAAGGTCGAAAACCTTCTCCTCGAAAAAGCGAATCTCATAAATACTCCTGAGCCAGTCTTTGGCCTGTTCCAGAGTAATAATCTTGTCGTTTATAAGCTCTTTTAGCTTCGGAATCGGTTTTTTTCGAGTATCCTCGATACAAAAATCCATATATCTAATCTCTTCAAAAACAGCCTTTACGCCCTTTTAATGCGTTCAATCGGTCCTATTTCCAACATTAGAAAACCTAAATATAGCTATTTTGCCCTAAAAATGCAATCCGAAAATGAACAGTTTCTCTGCATGTCGTGTTCAGATTCAAAAATGGCAGAATTGTGGCTTCGGTGATGCAGATACTATATCTGATAATTCTGTGACTTGGATTTTTTCTATCGAACCATAACCTGGCCGGAATCAGGGACGAGGATTTGTCCGGTGATGGTCCGGGCTTTATCGCTGCATAAAAAGACCACCGAATCTGCTACATCCTGCCCTTTGATTTCGCGCTTCAGCGCGGTCTTGCTCACATAGTAAGCAATTACTTCCTCCGGCTTTATGCCGTATTTTTTCGCACAGACTTTTATGTACTGTGGATTCCAGATTTTTGAGCCTTCAAATACGTTGCCGGGAGCAACGCAATTGACCCTTATACCATATTCGCCAAGCTCCAGTGCCCAGCCGCGAGCCATATGTATTTCACCGGCCTTCGTCGCATTATATGCGGTATTATTCTTACTTGCGTCCAGGCCGCTTTTAGAGCTTAAATTTATTATGCTTCCGCCCATTGACTGGGCAATCATAATTCTTGCTGCCTCTCTGGCCATAAGCAAATACCCGGTCAGATTCACCTCGCAGGCGACCCGCCATTTATCCACCGGCATATCGATAAGCGGGTAAGCCGGCGCTACTCCTGCTGCATTGACCATGATGTCGAGCCCACCCCAATTCTCCAGAATCGCCTCAAACGTCTTTTTGACATTACCTTCGCTGGTGACATTACAAACACAGACCATCGTTTGAGCTCTTGGTAATTCCCCTTTAATAAGTTCATCATTTCCATCGGCTGCTCTTCTATCAATATCCACAAGGACGATTGCAGCACCGGCCCTTGCCAGTCCCACTGCAATGCTTCTGCCCAAGCCGCTGCCGGCACCAGTAACAACCGCGATGCGATTGGCCAGTTCTCCATCGGTCTGGCCGCTTGCTAATTTCCTGCGAAAGGCATCTGTTTCCCACTGGTTAATAAACGCTCGCTCACCTTTATTCAAACCAACAATGCCGCCCATCCTGTGCGCATTAGTGCGAATGAAAAATGAGCTACTCACAACATCCCTGACGGCAGGAGCGAAATTTTCTCCGGCGGCAATAAATAATCCGACACCCTTCCTTCGGCTCCGCTCAGGACAGGTAACCAGAAACGCTATAGAAGGCTTCTCGCCCTTCTCGATTTGCGAAGTCAGTTTGCGTGCGATTCTCTTCGAATCACAGTCCTCGACCCACATCGCAGGCCCGTTGGCATATAACAGCTCATCCGGCGTCAAAACTCCCGCTGAGAGCATCTTCCGCGCATCTTTCTGGCGCCAAAACGCTGCAACAGCATTGTCGTAGAAATGGCTCACCATCGTATATTCACCAGTCGCTTCAAAAAACGCTCTTCGGACGCAAAGCTTTGTATTGGTAATAAGCTTTTGATTTATCGGTTTGACTTTTTTGGCTTTCGGCTGTTTTAAATTGCTATTGCAGCGTTTTATAACACTTCGAACAAGCTGTAAGGCAGCGTCGGCTGTCTTTGCTGAAACTAAAAGGCCGTGCTTATGCAAAAAAATGAGCGCCGGCATATCTGCGAACCTGCTTCGGTAATCTTCAACAAGCTTTGCCAACCTCTTCGCAAGCATACAGCCGAGACCCGGATACGGTATCCATAACGGCGGTAATTTTTCGTCCTTAAAAAGCCGCTCAAGCTCTGCCTTTCCGTTTTTAGCATTTACATATGCACCGACCGCATTGGGGTGCAGGTGAATCACACACTTATCAAGAAAGGCGTGCAGGTGCGCCTCCAGGGACGGCCGAGCGTCATCGCCAACCTTATCATCACAGGCAAGAAGCAGCCGATTCACAACTTCAGTTTCTCTTCTCTGGACATCGAGTTTCGATATCGATTTATCTTTTATAATTGCCAGAACCGAATCCAGCCGCATCCTTCGCCAGCCATGTTTGCCGTTCATATCTTTCAGGGCAGTACCGCTGGCCTTGATATACATATATTTGCCGTCTGTGGTTTTGACCGATGTATTACCACCACCGCCTTGAACAAGGGTTGAGTCTTTGCCCGTTGCATTCGACATCTTTATGAGGTCTGCTAATGCTTTATCCATTATTTAAGAACACTCCTTTTCGTTTCCGGTTAAATGGTAAATTTAATTACCAATCACCAATTACCAATAACCAGTTTATCGTGGTGTGGCATCAGGCAAACCGCCGTCCACCGGAATTGTGGCGCCGGTAGTAGGTGTTTGACGCGTGGCAAAGAACAGCACCGCATTTGCCACGTCCCGGCCAGTGATGCTTGTCTTGAGCAGATTTCGATTGCGATAATACTCCCGCAAACCCTTTTCATCCAACCCACGTGCTTTCATTCGGTCGGCTCCAACAGTTTCCCACAGGCCCGATTTGTATTTGCCTTCCGAAAATACTGCATCAGGTGCGACCATATTCACGCGAACATCGTACTGGGCAAATTCAAGGCTGGCAA
>CAZZHL010000300.1:0-2969 GCA_964653945.1 uncultured Pirellulales bacterium | reverse complement strand
AAAAATAGGTTTTCGTATTTTAGCCAATTATCAACTTATTTTGAAAGAAGCTTATTCTAAAATATTTAAAGATATTCCCTTCGAGTCGCTTTTAAACTATGTAAACTCATTTAATTATAATAGTTGTGAAGTTTGGGAAGGGATTGTTAATTTAGTGATGGAGCATACAAAATCGTAAAAACAATTAACCCAATCAGCCACATAACACAACTTTTCTTAAACGTCATAACGTTCAGAATACGCACATGCCAGCCAGGCATCCGCCTGAATACTCCGGCCCAGCTGTAACGAGTTCGCCAGCCCCCGCTGCTTCGCTTTTGCGAAGCAAAACGGCGGGGGTCGACTTATCGCTGTAGCTAAAAGATAGTACCTGCTCGGGCTTAGAGCCATACCTGTAAACAGTAATTCCCTTGCATTTTAATCTGTGAGCTTGCAAATATATGTTTCTAACATCTTCTACGGTCGCATCACCTGGCAAATTTATCGTTTTTGAAACAGCGTTATCCGTGTACTTTTGAAACGCTGCCTGAACCTGCAGATGCTCAGCCGACGTTACATCAAACGCCGTAACGAACACCCTCTTTATATCTTCAGGAATCCCCTTTATATTCTGCAAAGAGCCACACTGTGCAATCTTAGCAAGAACCTCCCTGCTGTAAATTTTCCTTTTACTGGCAGCTTCCTCGAATAGTGGGTTGACTTCAAAAAGCTTCGCACCCGATAAGACATTCCGCACAAAGCTTACGGCAAACAGCGGCTCAATTCCGCTGGAACACCCTGCTATGATGCTTATAGTACCTGTCGGAGCTATCGTATTTACCGTAGCATTACGCAGCCGTAGTTTCTTCCTGACATAAATCGACCTGGCGAAATTTGGAAAAACTCCTCTCTCCCTGGCAAGAGCAACTGATGCATTGATGGATTCTCTGTGTATAAAACTCATAAGTTTCTTAGCAAAATTAACCGCCTTCTGAGAATTATAGGCAATTCCAAGCTTGATAAGCATATCCGCAAAACCCATCACACCAAGCCCGATTTTCCTATTTGCCAATGTAATCTGTTTTATCTGCTCTAAAGGGAAATTGTTTACCTCAATCACATCATCCAGGAACCTAACCCCCAACCGAACTGTGTCTATTAGTTTTTGCCAATCTACCGAATGGTTTTTAACCATCTGAGCAAGGTTTATCGAAGCTAAGTTACAGCTCTCGTATGATAACAACGGCAGCTCTCCACAGGGGTTAGTTGCCTCAATTTGCCCTATCTGCGGCGTAGGATTATGTTTATTTATCTCATCGAGAAATACCAGCCCA
The DNA here is from genome assembly GCA_964653945.1 of uncultured Pirellulales bacterium. Classification (GTDB taxonomy): domain Bacteria; phylum Planctomycetota; class Phycisphaerae; order Sedimentisphaerales; family Anaerobacaceae; genus CAZBWE01. Next base: position 1,656 of record CAZZHL010000300.1, on the reverse strand, counting down.
GGGTCACCGGTACGCCAGGCCGCATTAACTATCAGGTCAAACAACGGCCTTGCTTTGACCTTCTTGACCTTCTTTCTGGTCCGCGGATTTATCAAACTGAAGTCTCTATTTTCTTCGACCGCTCGCATGAATTTATCTGTAACACCCACCGACAGATTAAAGTTGCTGAACCTTCCGCTTTCTGTCTTTGCTTCTATAAAGTCAACGATATCCGGGTGGTCGCACCGCAAAATACCCATATTCGCTCCGCGTCTTCTGCCACCCTGGACGATAACCCCCGTCGCCTGGTCGAAGATACTCATAAACGATACAGGGCCGGATGCCTGACCTTTGGTCGAGCCAACGATATCCGATTTTGGCCTCAGATTCGAAAAGTTAAACCCTGTCCCTCCGCCGGTCTGATGAATCTTAGCCATATCGCTAAGGGCACCAAATATCCCCTCCATAGAGTCTTCCACAGGCAAACAGAAGCACGCTGAAAGCTGCCCAAGTGGAGTACCCGCGTTCATTAAAGTCGGTGAGTTCGGCATAAATTCCAGGTTCCGCATCATCTGATAAAACTTCTCTTCAACATCTCCCTTGCTATAACGAGATTTGAAATTATCTTCCGCTTTGGCAACATTATGTGCAACTCTCCTGAAAAGCTCGCTCGGCGTTTCGATAATATTCTGATTATCATCTTTTAGAAGATACCTTCGCTTCAGAACCTCCATCGTATTAACCGGCAGCTTCAAATCGTCCTTTATGCCTAAGGCAGATTTGGCAAATCGCAATTGGCTTCGTTTTTCTCTATAAAGGATATAACTCTTTGCAATGTGGTTATAACCCTCGCTCATTAAAACTGTCTCAATTATATCCTGTATTGACTCAACATTTGGCGTCTTTTGCAATCTCCTAATCACCACGTCGGTTACTCTGTTGGAGATGCTCACAGCTTCAGCTCTATTTTGCAAAACCTCAAATGCCGCCCTTTCAATCGCATACTGGATTTTCGTTTTGTTAAATTTAACAAGGGAACCATCGCGTTTTTTAACTTGTTTTGGCAAGTCCATTCTTCTCATATTATCACCCCATCGATTACAAGTGGAAAAATCGTAATATCAGCCAGAATCGATAATATCGTACACAGTTATAATATGCAATAAAACTTTCTATCTCGCCACGAGGATTCTTAATGACCTGACAGATGAACTCTCCCAGAAAGATACAAAGCAACTATCGGACGTAAAAAAACGCTGTTTTTCTGTCGTGAGATAATTTGATTGGCCTGGTTTTATTTCTTATATTTTATTTGACGCTCTGTACGAGTGCATTGTGCGTCTGTTTCTATATTTTAAAAGGAGAAAGAAAAAATAGCTCCCAACCTGTTATTGTTGAGAATATTTTTCCCCACGCCAATTAAACACCTGTCTTGCCCTGCTCAGGTGCAAGCACCGGTCTTTCTTCGTGAGACAACTGGTACGGGATTGGAGGTATCTTAAGAATCATGACACAGCTTTTTGGATTTGGACATAAAGAGAATATTTCAGGTAATAGTGAAGATGATGATTATTTCGCTAATAACTGCGTAGAGCAAATCAAAGGGCTGTCAAACCTTTATATTCCTCAGGACGATAGCGACTCACATGTGCGTGATATCGCTGATGTTCTCTGCGA
>CAZZHL010000299.1:0-2979 GCA_964653945.1 uncultured Pirellulales bacterium | reverse complement strand
TTAAAGTGCACAAACTTACGAAAACAATTATTGCCGCTACCCAGTAAAAATGTGCTTGAACTGCCGCGACTACCAGAATCAGCTTGCTCCAGAATCCGCTGAACGGCGGGATGCCGACGATGGATGCAGATGCGATAGTGCAGGTTGCGCGTGTTACAGGCAATTTCTCAGCAAGCCCGCCCATCTCTCTCAACTGTCTTGTGCCGGTAGCCATTTGCACCGAGCCGCTGGTCAGGAACAACAGGGACTTATAGACGGCGTGGTTGACAAGGTGAAACAACCCGCCGAGAATAGCTAAAGAGGCCCATGCCAAGTTGCCGCCTCTGGCAATGATAAGACCTCCAAGGCCGATACCCAGAATTACATAGCCAATCTGGCTGATACTCGAATATGCCATAAGCCGTTTGAGGTCCCACTGTCCTATCGCCAGAAATGCTCCGGCAACCATGCTCAGAATACCGAGCACGACCAGCAGCCAGCCGATTGAGACTGAAATACCGAAAATATTGAAAATCACACGGCAAAGGGCATAAATGCCGAGGGTCTTTATCAGTATACCGGACAGCATTGCCGAAATCGGAGCAGGAGCAGATGGATGTGCATCCGGCAGCCAGGCGTGGAAGGGTACCAGAGCGGCTTTTAGGCCAAAGCCGACTATAAATAAAGCCAGAGCAAACATAAGGCCGGCATTTAGACCTGAGCTTTGGATTGCTTTTGAGATATAGGCCATATTAAGCATGCCGGTGTTGCCGTAAACAAGAGCGACCCCGAAAAGAATAAATATAGAAGCTATACTGCCCAGGACCATATATTTAAATGATGCTTCAAGCTCCTCATGCTCGCAGCCAAAGCCGACAAGTGCGTAAGAAGCCAGTGATGCAATTTCCAGAAATACAAAAAGATTGAAGATATCCCCCGACAACACAACGCCGTTCATGCCTGTAACCATAAGCAAAAACAAGCTCAGGTATTTTGCCTTCGCTGTGTACTGCTCCATATATCTTGCGCTAAAGAGCATCGCAGCGGTGCTGACAACGCTTATCGCTAAAAGCAAAAGAGAGCTTAAGCCGTCAAGGACAAGGTTAATTCCAAGCGGGATGGACCATTTGCCTACTTCGTAGGTGCGGGATTGACCGATAGAAAAAATAGCCAATACAAGCAGCGAAACGGTTGCCAGGTTGGCCAAAACCGTTGCCATGGCTTTGCCTTTTTTACCGAAAAGCGGAATTAAAAATGCAGCTACTAAAGGAATCGCAACGAAAACAGGCAAAGGTACGATTACGCTCATCCTCTTAGCCTCCTTATCTCAGTAATATCAAAGGTGCCGTATTTTTCATACGTTCTGATACAAATTGAAATCATCAGGGCCAGAGAACCCAGACTAATAACAATCGCCGTCAGCACAAGGGCCTGGGGCAGGGGGTCAACGGAACTGCTGACAAATTTGGCAAATGTGTCTGCTGACTCAAGATGTCCCTTGTCGATTATCGGGGCCTCTCCACCGGTACGATAGCCGAGCATAATCAGGAAAAGATTGACAGCATATTCCATAACCATAATGCCGATTACAATCTTAACCATATTCTTTTTGACGACTGCACAGTACAGCCCAATCATAAACAGCAAAAAACATAAAGCATAAGGCATAAGTTTACCCCGTTAGAAATCTTCTTTGTTCATATCAACGCTTTTCGTATCATATTATTACCCCGTTATAGCATAATTTCTAACGAGGTTTTATTCCTTTCCGTCAGATGGTGTACCCGGCTTAAAATCTTTACAGCAGGTCGAAAGAGTAAGAATCACCAGAAATAACGATGCTCCGACTTTCAGGCCGATAGCGATATTCGACAGCGGTATAGTGCCCGCACTTAACAGCTCCAACGGTTGGCCGTACTTTTCAACCAGAAAATTGACAAAGAAGATACCACCGAAAACAAATCCCAAAACCGCTATCATAGCAAAGAAAAATGCTCCCAGGCAATCGAGCTTTGAAGCAAGGGGCAAAGACAGATTCTCCTCGGTGGCTTCTCTGCCGAATGCCAGCATCAGCAATACATAAGAGGATGCTAAAATCACACCGCCGGCAAAGCCGCCGCCCGGAGTCAGATGGCCGAATATAATGATGTAAATACCGAATAAGAATATCAGCACCTTCACCCAGCTGGCAATAGTTTTTACTATTACAGTCATCCCTTTCATTAGTCTAATTCCTCCAGCAGTTTTTTGGGCTTTCTCCGCAGTATAACCGTCGCCCCGATAATCGAGGTAAACAGCACAGTCGCCTCGCCGAGCGTATCGTAAGCACGAAAATCCAGGATGACCGAGGCAACGAGATTCGCCGCTTTTGTTTTGGCCAGTCCCTCGCTGATGTAGGTTGCTGAAGCGGCATCGGGAACCTTCGTAAATATAGCCGTGCCAAAATCCGGTAAAGTTTCAAATACTCTTATGCCGGCCAAAAAAATCACTAAGATAATCACAATAGAAACGACCAAACCGAAGAATTCTCTGTCGCCCGTGATAAAGGTAAGGTCACGGGCAATGGTCGCCCGAATAAGGATAATCAGACCCAAAACCTCAACCACAATCTGGGTTATCGCGATATCAGGTGCGCGCAAAAACAAAAACATTAAAGAACCGCCGAAGCCGATGGCCCCAACGCAGATGACGGAGCTTAACAGGTCGTTAGTTTCTACTGCAATGATAGCGGCAATGATTATAAACAGCAGTAAAATGTAAAATTCAGCCATATCTACCCCGTTAAAAATACCATCTTATAAATATCATCTTATAAATTACCATTTTTGACTCCCGTTAAAATAAAATTTCTAACGGGGTTAACCTCACCAAATACTGCAAATAACAAATAAAACTATCAATAGTCCCAGAGTTACCCAGGTTAGGTACATTGGCAAAACCCCGGAATGAAGCCACCGCAGAAAATCTGTCAATGCCAGCCCCAGTCTTCCACTCTGATTA
>CAZZHL010000298.1:0-2986 GCA_964653945.1 uncultured Pirellulales bacterium | reverse complement strand
CGGCGTCGATATGGGCCATAATTCCAATATTGCGTAAGCTTTTCAGCTTGTTCATGGTTCGTTACCTGAAGTTCATCGATAGACTATGAACTCATAACTACGAACGACTAAAAAAATAGCGGACAAGAAAAACTGTCTCCTATCCGCTATACCTTATACCTTATAAATTACCAGCCGAAGTGTGCGAATGCCTTGTTTGCCTCAGCCATTCTATGGATATTTTCCCGCGTTGTCATTGCGCCGCCTTGCCCATTATAAGCATCCATCAGCTCGGAGGCAAGACGCTCATGCATGGGTTTACCCTTCTTGGCTCTGGCCGACTGGAGTATCCATCTAAAGGCAAGTGATTGCTGGCGTTTTGAGCTTATCTGCATCGGCACCTGATAGCTGGCTCCGCCAATACGTTTGCTGCGAACTTCAATTAACGGTTTTACGTTGTTTATTGCCTTCTCAAATACCTCGAGTGGTTCAGAATTGGTTACTTTTTTGGATACAATGTCCATGGCGTCATAAAAGACCTTCTGTGCAGTGTTTTTTTCGCCGCCCCACATAAGGCTGTTAATAAACTTTGATACCAGTTTGTTATTGTATTTAGGGTCGCGTTTTAATTGTTCAATTGATTTTGTCCACTTTTTCATTTTCAACTTCCGATTTCAGATTTTCAATTTTCAATTGTCATTCGGCAATGCCGTAATCCACAGGATGCCTTACGGCAGGCATGGCCAAGTCCATCGCAAATCGATGATTTATTTTACTTTTTTTGCACCATATTTGCTTCTACCTCGTTTGCGATTAGCCACGCCGGCACTATCAAGTACGCCACGGACGATGTGGTACCTAACGCCAGGCAGGTCTCTGACCCTGCCTCCACGAATCAGAACGGTGCTGTGCTCTTGAAGATTGTGGTCGATGCCGGGTATGTAAGCTGTAACCTCTTTACCGTTGGTCAACCTGACACGTGCAACTTTCCGCAAAGCAGAGTTCGGCTTCTTAGGCGTTTGGGTCCTTACGATTAGACACACACCTCTTTTCTGCGGTGAACCACTGATGTCGGATACCCGTTTAGAGCGCTTCGACTTCGGCGAACTCAGCCGGGTCGCTCTTGGTTTTCTAACTAACTGATTTATTGTAGGCATAATTAATTTCCGACTTTCTATTTTCGATTTCCGATTTGAACTTCACAATCAACATTCGGCGATCAGAAATCGTCAATTTATTCATTAAGGCCCAAAGCTTCTTTGACAGCAGCTTCTACTTTTGCTTCGGCCTCTTTAGCTTCCTCGACTTCCTTGAACTCCTTTGGCAATGGAGCTTCAGCAAGATGCTTGACTTTTATGTCCATATACGGCTTAAAAGCTGTGCCAGCCGGTATTAAATGACCGAGGATGACATTTTCCTTCAAGCCATAAAGTTCATCAACTTTAGCAGCTAACGATGCCTCAGTCAAGACCTTAGTTGTTTCCTGAAAGCTTGCTGCTGCTATAAAGCTATTCGACCACAACGAGGCTTTTGTTATCCCTAAAAGCAGGGTCTTGGCGGTTGCGGGCTTTGGTTTTCGTCCCTTTGCGGCTGTACCACCCAGTGCTTCAATCTTTTCATTGATACTGGCAAATTCTTTCTTATCGATAATTTGACCTTCTTCTAATTGGCCTGCAGCTTCTTTGACATCGCCAAAATCTGTAACCTTAATACTGTTAGTTAATTGGTCATTTTCTTTTCTAAATACGAATTTATCAACGACCTCACCTGGTAAAAATGGGCTGTCGCCAACAGATTCAATTTCGACTTTTCGCATCATTTGAGAGCATATAATTTCAATGTGTTTGTCGTTGATAGTGACATTTTGGCTTTGGTAGACGTTTTGAATCTCTCCAATCAGATATCTCTGCAGTGCTTCTTCGCCTTTAATTCGCAAAATGTCGTGCGGAACCAGCGGGCCGTCTGTCAGGGCATCGCCGGCTTCAACGAAGTCGCCGGCGTGTACATTCAGATGCCTGTCGCGGGCAACGTGGTGTTCCTTTTCCATTCCTGATTCTGCGCGGATGATAATCGTCATCTTGCCCTTACGCTTATCGCTTCGCAGCTCGATGCGTCCTGAAATCTCAGCCATTGCTGCCGGGTCTTTGGGTTTGCGCGCTTCAAATACCTCCGTAACTCTGGGCAGACCTCCTGTGATGTCCTGAGTCCCACCGGTGGCTCTGGGTTGATGGGCAAGCAATTGAGCGGCCTGGACCTGTTGACCCTCCTCAACCTCCAACCTTGCCCCTGCCGGTAAATAATGAACATCAAGTATTTTGCCGGCTGAATCTTCTATGATAATTTGTGGGTGTTTGTCGCCCTTATGTTCGATAACTACACGTCTGCCTGGAACTAAGGCACCTTTAGCTGCTTCTTCAAATCCGATTGTCTCGCCTTCAATGATGTCTACAAATCGAACAAGGCCTGGCACCTCCGCTAAAATCGGTGTACGGTGCGGGTCCCAGCTGAATAGAACCTCATCGGTTTTAACTGTCTTACCGTCATTCACCAGAATAGTTGCCCCATAGGGCACTTTGAACCGGTCAAGTTCCCTGTCCTTTTCGTCAAGAATTACTATCTCACCGTTACGTTTAAGCGCTATAATCTGAATACTTTTGTCCTGCCGCTTTAATTCAACCGCATTTATATCTCGATACTGTATCATTCCTGGGTGTGTGGCTTTTTGTTCTCGTTCCAGAATAGCTCTGGAAGCTATACCTCCTGTATGGAAAGTACGTAGGGTCAATTGTGTCCCTGGTTCACCGATTGACTGTGCAGCAACGATACCGACCGCCGCCCCTTCTTCGACTAACTTACCGGTACTCAGATCCCATCCGTGGCACTTAGCGCACACACCAAACGGGCTGTCACAGGTCAGAGGACTCCTGACTCTGATGGCATCAATTCCTATGCCTTCAATTTTGGCTGCCGCCTCAGGTGTTATTACCTCGTTTTCGCGAACAATCAT
>CAZZHL010000297.1:0-2999 GCA_964653945.1 uncultured Pirellulales bacterium | reverse complement strand
ACCAGTAGCCATCACCCATTAAGGGGCCTGCCCAATCGGTGGCATTGGGGTCGTGTACCCATATAACTCGGCCGGGATGAATACCCCTGGCAATTCCGACAGGACTATTAGCCGGTTGTGGGTCGGCTGCCACTGCCTTTTTTTCAGCAGTCAGCGCCAGTGAAAGCCATATACAGCCGATACTCACCACTACGCACAACAAGCCAACAAGGTAACGTGAACGCAAGAGACTACTTCTGGCCTTACGAAAAGCTGCTACAGAACCAAACAAACCTAAAATCCAGATAATAAAACTCGATGCGAGTGGAAAAGCTACCCTTTGGCAGGGATAAGTCGCTCGTGATGGCTTTGGAATGACCCGAATGAGAAACCATAAAAGCGAAAATAACCCCAGAATGGGCCATAACCATATTAACAAGAAATATCTAAGTTTCCGCCAGATAGTTTTTGCTGATTTCATTCGACTATCCTTTCCTGATTGCATTTACCTGCCTCCTTCAGCTTGAATTACTAATGTGCTCAATGAAAGGCCTAATTGAAGACTCGACTTTATGATAACAAATTTCTATCTAATTTTCAATTTATATTTGCCTGTATAAGCCGAAAAAATGAAAAAATAGGTTATAAAAAAGGCCCTGGATGAAACCTGCAAGGCCTTATGCGTTTTTTAATGCAAGTCACGAGCGACTCTTTTAGTCCCACTTAAACGAACCACTTCCAAGTAATTCATTGACCCTGTTCTTTACATTCTCCTGTTTTGTCTTCTCATCGCGCCACCCGTCAATTTCAGTTTTGCTTTCCTCAAGCTGTTTTTGCAGTTGCTTTACCCTCCTGAGCAGCCGCTCGTATTCGATTTGCTTCCGTTTTAAAATCAGGTCATACCTTCTTCCGATTACTTCATCCAACTGCTCGGCAAGCTCATTCTTTTCTTTATCGCTTTCTGCGCTTTTTGCTTTTTCAAGAATTTCATCACGCGTTTTCTTCAATTCAAGGTCCTCTTTAAGAACATTGGCCAATTCAGGATTTCTCTTCTCTGCGTCATAGATACACCAGTATATTCTGCTGATACTTCCAAACTTATCCCAATATAATTTTGCATCTTTTTCTTTGAGAGCCTCTAATTCTTCAGCTACCTCGTAATAGTTTTTTTTGAGCCACTGAAGAAACTCGGCCTGTTGCTGTTTCCACCACCTCTCTGTTCTCTCGCGTAAAATCTTGTGGTACTCCTCTCCGCCATGTCTTCCAAGCTCAAAACGGAATCTGTTCGGGTCCTCCTCGCGAATCTTCAGTAACTCTTTCGCCTTTTCCGGGTCGCTTTCTTTCAAGCTCTTAACAATCCGCTCAATTTCCTCATCTGTCAGTTCGAACCTTCCCTGCCCATGTCCACGTCCAGGTCCGCGCCCAGGTCCGGGTCCGTGTCCCCATCTTGGCCGTCCCTCGTCCCAGATACTTCTTTCATCCTTCTGCTCGTCCTGGGCAGCTGTACAAGGCAGGACAGATACTATCACTATTGCCATCATCACAGCTACAATGATTCCGTGGCTCTTCTTCATTTTTTATCCTTTCCAAAAATCGCTTTCGATTTCCATCAGCTCTATTTCTAATTCCGTTATAGCACTTTGGCCGTTGCCGCCGTTCCCGCCCATCCGCAGACTCAAAATCTCATCTGCAACCTGCTCAACTTCAGCAGTTAAAACCGCCAATTCTACATCGTCGGCAGCAATGTCATCACTTTCCCAAATCGCCGTCGGTATTATTGACGCATACATAATTTTCTCAGTTTCTTCACCTTTTCCAAAGAATCTTATACTGATAGCTGTCAGGATAAAAACTATCGCCGCCACAGCAGCTACCTTGTAAAGCGTATATCTTATGGCGTTTTCCTTTTTGTGCAGCAAGCTTATTGCAATTTCAGATTTTATTCCGGCTATAAGTTCATCGCTGGGTTTTGGCGCAGGGTTGTCGCGCAAGATTTGCTCGCCTTTGCGAATATCCTCGACCGCTTTTTCTGCCTGTTCGCTTGCGACGAATTTCTCGAACAGCTCCTTCAGATTTTCCTCACTTCGACCGTTCATATATTCTTTCTTGATACCCTGTTTTGCTCATTTTAGGCATTATTCCATCATCTCACGCAGCTTTTTTAGACCTCTGTGCATCTTTGCCAATGTCGTACCTATCGGCTCGGCTCGCATCTCTGCTATTTCCTTGAAGCTCAATTGCGAATAAAAACGCAATGTTATCAATTCTCTCGTATCTGTATCCATGTTCTTAAGCTGTATCTGCAACCTGTCCAGCATTTCTGCCTCGGACCTTTTCTCTTCTGTCAGCTTTGATTTAAGCTGCTTTTTCCTGGCCTCGAGCAGTTTTTTCCGTCGTTGCTTACCCCTTAAGTAATCATGAAAGATATTAGTTGCTACCCTGAAAATCCAGCTTTCAAAAGAGCCGCCCTTATAGGACCCGATTTTCTCCACTAACTTGACAAATAGCTCGCTCAGCAGGTCATCACTTACGCTGCTGTCGCCGGATAATCGATAAAAATAACCGTATAAACGACTTGCATAAATATCCACAATCTGCGAAAAGCACTCAGCATCACCCCCTTTACAGCCGGTTATTATGTCTGCTAAGCTATTACTTTCCACCATTTTCAGTGTTTTTTACATAAATAAAGACGATTTTTAGAACTGATTTATTGCATAAATGTGGAAATATCCATATTTAGCCCTCAATTTATTAGGGTAGTGCTTAGCAGTCTCCGCTTCGGCAATGAATTACTCAATCACTTATCCTTAGTCGCTTCCACAGGCAATTTCCAAGTAAAAATTAAGGAAATTGCGAAACACTGTATCATATAATCCCGCTGTCTTCCTCGTTTTCTTCGTCTTCGTCAACCTTCCAGCGTTCAGTTTCGTCCATATCCTCCAGCTCTTTCTTCATATACTTCATAAGTTTATTCTGGACGGGGGCTAATTTGTCATACCATTTGAGCATACTTTGAT
>CAZZHL010000296.1:0-3033 GCA_964653945.1 uncultured Pirellulales bacterium | reverse complement strand
TAAATCGAAAAAAATCCTTTCACAATTTAAGCTCCCAACATCACAACGTCAAGACCTGATTCAAAAACAATACGGGCTTTACTTTATAAAATTTTTGGATATATTTAACGTAACGAGTAAATAGTAAAACATACTTGCAGTTTCACTATTATCAGGAGCATAGAAATGACTCAAGTGGAGCGCATAGGGGTATCACTGGACAAAAAGCTGCTTTCTATGTTCGATAAGCTCATCGCCAAACAGGGCTATGAGAACCGCTCGGAGGCCATACGCGATTTAATCCGCCAGCAGCTAAGTGCTGAGAGCTTAAGCCATCCGAAAACAAAGGCAATTGCTGCCGTATTTCTGGTTTACGACCATCATTTGACAACACTGATGCAGAAACTCACCGACTTACAGCATTCTCATCTTTTGCAAACGATTTCTTCCATGCATATTCACCTGGACGAGCACAGCTGTATGGAGATTATTGTACTTCGAGGACGCGTGGACGAAATCAAAAGAACAGCGGAAAATATTCTGAGTCTAAAAGGCGTTAAACTCGGACGCGTTAACCTTGTCCCAGCTTAACTTGTCCGCCTTACGCCCGGTGGACTTGTCTGACCCGCTCGCTGCCCCCCACTCTTGTCTTCGACAAGCAGACGTGGGGGGAGACGCAGGGGCATGTGATAGTCAGGGTTTCCGATTGATAATCTGCAGCTAATAAGTTATAATCCCAATTGTCGGGGCGATTAGCTCAGCTGGTTAGAGCGCACGGATCACACCCGTGAGGTCACAGGTTCGAACCCTGTATCGCCCATTCTTTAATATAAAAAAACAGGTTCGGCAATTCCCCGTCGAACCTGTCCCCCACTGAAACCAACAACGAATCTTAAGCTTTTAATCCTCTGGCTGATTTATAGGATTACCGGGTCCTCGTCCCCAGTGGCCTTTGGGCCCTCTTGGTCGCATTGGCCCTCTCGGCCCTGCGCCGGCAAAACGCTCTCTCATCTGCCCTCCATGAGCCTTAAACTCCTCAAGACTGATAACACCATCTCCATTAGTATCAATCTTCGCAAATATTGCCTCTGGGTCCCTTGCTTTTATTCCAGGACCTTTGCGGTCTTTTGTACATTCACCAGGTCCAGGTTTGCCTTTGGCACATTGTCCTTTCAGCTCTTTTAGCTTTGATTTCTGGTCCTCTGTCAGAATTCCATCTATCTTTGCTTTGGTGCTAACCCTGAGGACCGCCTCATCGCCAAGCGCTTTACCAAGCTCCGCCGCTGCAGCGCGAATTGCACTCTCTTCAGCTCCGGCTTTTACTGCTTCCTGCATGGCTTTTCTCTTGGCCTTCATAGCTTCCTGGCCGGTCTTCATCTGCTCTTTAACTTCGCCCTTAAGAGTTTTTAACTGCTCAATCTGACTGCCGCTAAGACCAAGCTCTTCCTTCATTTTCAAAACCATCCCGATTATATAACCACCCTCCCTGCGGGGGCCTCCATGCATCTTGCCGGCCTTAAGGCCATATGCACCTTTGGGCTGGTTGGGCTCGGCAGCCACGGGTACCGAAATGCAGGCAACGATTAAACCCACCAAAATTACTAAACATGCCCTTTTCATTTTTATGCTCCTTTCTTAAATCAGAAATCAAATTTCCAAAGACCAAACATTATGGCCAATTTCACTATCTAAGACGAGATAGCAATGTTTTTTATTGCAACTATTTGGTGATTTTTATTCCCCTACAAAAACCTGTAGAATACAAGCTTTAATAAAATATGAAGTTATGGATTTGCTACGGTGCACCGAAGAACTCGTTAGGTCACAGGTTTGAGTCCTATATCACCCAACTTTCCATATCGTCCGTTAAAAATCTGAATTTCGTAATTCTTGCGTTTGGCCGGTTTGCGGAATTCCTATCGGCGATTGTGAGCCAGAAGTTGATATTGACTTGATTTCGATGGGTGGCTTGACTTGATTCTCTCCAGCGGCGGCCCCCGCTGCCTCGTCTTTGCGAAGCCCCTCGCCTTGCTTCGCAAGAAGCAGAGGGGCAAGCAAAACGGCGGGGGTCGTATCCGACTGCATCGGCGCACTGGATTGAGAGTGTATAAATTCGGCTACTTTTGCGTAATCTTCAGCACCGTGGCAACCTTGCTCGTATTCAAAGATTGTTTTGCCATAGCTGGGTGCCTCAGCCAATTTGATATTTCTTCGGATATAAACAGGTATAATCGTTGCCTGTGCCCAGGCACAATTGGTCTCGCGTGCATTTTCAAGGAATTGCTCGATATCAGACTTAACCTCTTTTGGAAGCGAGGCCCTGCTGTCGAACATACACAGCAAAACTCCTTTGACTTTCAGGTTCGGATTAATCCTTTTGTTGACAAGCTCAACGGTCTGCAGCAGCTTTCCAAATCCCTGAAGCGCCAAAAAATGTGGTTGAAGCGGAATCAAGACTTCTCCGGCTGCAGCAAGAGCATTGAGGGTCAGCAAGCCCAGCGAAGGAGGACAATCAATAAGGCAATAATCGAATTTGTCCCCAACCTCCGTGATGGCCTCTCGCAAAATGGTTTCCCTGCCGACCACACTTACGAGCTCGGTTTCAGCGCCAACCAGGTTGATATTTGCAGCCAGCAGCCAGAGATTGGGACGCACAATTATAAGCTCCTTTTCAAAGCTGGCCTGCTTGACCAGAACTTCGTAGGAGCCGACACTGGCCTTTTGCGGCTCCAAGCCAAGGTGTATGGTCAGATGCGCCTGGGGGTCAAGGTCAATAACGGCAACTCGTAAGCCCATAGCAGCAAGGGCCGCTGCGGTATTGGCCACCGTCGTGGTTTTTCCCACTCCCCCTTTCTGGTTTAATACAGCAATTATTCTCATCTTTGATTCTCGTCTATTGAGCAACGAATATTATCTGTGTACGAATCTGCCTTAGGTTGTTTGCTTCTCTGCATATAGTTTTTTGAAGACGGCATCAAGCACACCATTAACAAAGCCGGGCGACTTATCCGTGCTGAACTTTTTAGCAAGCTCAATTGCCTCATTTATCACAAC
>CAZZHL010000295.1:0-3042 GCA_964653945.1 uncultured Pirellulales bacterium | reverse complement strand
CCGAACTGCAATCTTGAATTTAAAAACAAAGTTGAGGCTCGAAAGATTTCAATTACTTATCCGGGCGGAGGATACTTTTATACCAGACATCCGATTATGGGCGCATTTGACGCTCTTGTAGAATTGTTTCTTATGGCTACTATCATTACATCTTTGATTAATATAATAATGCGCTACGAAACTGGCGACATTTCTTCGACAGTGGCTGTTGTACTTATATTAGCCATGGAGAAAACATTAACTGTGTATGACTCGAACAAGTTTATCGACGAATATATTCCGATAGAGAAAGAAATCGAACCAATAGTATAAATGTCGCAGCTGATAGATTTAAGATGAGGGATTTTTTACCAAACCATTATGAGCGGGCCTTTGAGAATTGGCTGATTGATAATCATATCCGGTATATCAAAGTAGATGAGCATAAAAAAGCGGTCTTCGGGCGGTCGAAAATAAAGAGCTTTGATTTTTTATTATACCTACCTAACGGTCAAATCATCATTGCTGAGGTCAAAGGCAGAAGATTCAAAGGAACGTCTCTTGCTAAATTGGCAGGGCTGGAATGCTGGGTTACGACCGAGGATATTGAGGGACTAACTAATTGGCAGAAAGTTTTTGGCTCAAATCATCAGGCCGTTTTTATTTTCGCCTACAAGATAGAGAATATAGACGTTGATTTTGACGGTAAAGAAGCCTTTTATTTTGAGGCGAAACGATATGTGTTTTTTAGTATCGAGCTGGGTGATTATCGCCGGTCTATGAAACAGCGCAGCCCAAAGTGGAAAACAGTGAACCTCCCTGCGGGTCAATTCAAAAGGTGCGTTGTTGCAATCAATGACTTTTTGCTTTGCCCATCTCGCCGAAGCCTCGGTAAAGGCAGACTCGTCCGGCGACTTGTCCGGCGTAGCGAAAGCGAAGTCGGAAGCTTTAGCGAAGACGGAAGCATCAAGGTAGAAAGTACCGGATAACTGGAAAAGCTCTAAAAAATTCGGCGGCCTCTGGGTCGAATCGCTGGGAACTCCAGACAAACTCCCCGACGCCGAGCTGAGCCAGAACATATTTGCCCAAGGCAAACTGGCCGATGGCAATATAGCCGGTAACAAATTGGCCGAGTCCCACGTATGCCCCGATAGCCAACTGTCCCAACGCTGCTATACCTGATGATAATTGCCCTAAGCCGAGCAGAACCCCGATTGCCAGTTGTCCAATGGCCAATAACCCTAAAGCCGCTTGGCCGATGGCAATAAAACCGCAGGCAATTCTTCCTACAGCAATAATACCTTTTGCCACTACGCGCCTTCCAGTCTCCGGACTTCTGCCGTAAGTATAATGAATCAGCGGCAATCCAAACATCGTCTTGTGGGTTTTGAACTCATGAAAGCTGGTGCCGTTGATATACACATACCGCCGCCAGATGCCGAAACTGGTCTCTTCAACCTTGTATTCGACTTTTTCTAATAAAAGATTGCTCATAATATATTCTCCCTTTTATATAGGATACCGTTCGACCGTAAATTTTAACATTTTTCAGGACAAGCTGCAATAATTAATTTGGAACTTTGGAGATGGAACTGGGCAATAATTCTCGCTAAAAACGGATTATTTGGTTATTATTGTAATGAATGCGAATCATAGTCGGCTAATGTTTTTGAGAAAGGGAATTTATCCGCCATATGTTGGGCGGATTAAAAGAGGAGCATAAAATGAAAGTTGTCAAATTCATCCGCCATACGCTTGTCCGCTGTGGTGGATTGGGCGGATTAAGTTGTGTTCTGATTCTTTTGGTTGCGATGCCTGGTTCTTTTGGTTGCAGTGAACGCTTATCTGCTCTCCAGAGGACGCCTAATGGCGGAGCAGAATCTGAACATCAACGTTTGGCTGAAGTGAACGCTTATCCACTTGAGCAGAATCTCATTATCAACGTTGACCATCGCTCAACCGTAAGTTTGAACGGGAAATGGCAGGTTATAATCGACCCCTACGAGAATGGCTATTACGATTATCGCTATCTGCCGAAAACAAACGGCTATTTTAAAAACACCAAACCTCGCAATAAATCCGAACTGATAGAATATGATTTTGACAAATCCGAGGTTCTAAATGTCCCCGGCGACTGGAACTCACAGAAAGACCGGCTCTTTTTTTATGAAGGCACAGTATGGTACAAGAAGTCCTTCGATTATCAAAGAAAGCCGAACACACGTGTCTTTGTCTATCTCGGCGCCGCAAATTATCACTCAATAGTATATTTAAACGGCCAAAAGCTCGGCGAGCACGAGGGCGGCTTTACACCATTTAATTTTGAAATCACCAAAGTCGTACGTGAAAAAGATAATTTTCTCATTGTCAAGGTTGACAATAAGCGCCGCCGTGACGCCGTTCCGACCGTAAATACGGACTGGTGGAATTATGGCGGCCTGACGCGCCGGGTTGAGCTTGTCGAAGTCCCACAGACTTTTATAAGAGACTATTTCATTCAGCTCAAACCTGCCCAGGGGCGAGGTCTCGCTGAAGGCGGAAAAGGTTCCACGAAAACAATCGCAGGATGGATTCAGCTCGATGGCAATCAAACTGAGCAGGCAATAACGGTCGAAATTCCCGAAGCCGACGTAAAGCAAACGTTCAAGAGCAACGCCGATGGATACGCGGAATTTGAATTCGATGCCGAGCTGCAGCTATGGTCGCCCGAAAATCCCAAACTTTATGACGTAACCATAAAGTTTGAGACTGATAGCGTCCACGACTCTATCGGTTTTCGAACTATAGAAACCAAAGGTTCAAAAATTTTGCTAAATGGCAAGCCGATTTTCCTGCGTGGTATCAGCATACATGAACAGGCCCCGAAAAGTGATTCAAGGGCACACTCGCAAAAGCATGCCGAGACGCTGCTCGGCTGGGCAAAGGAAATGAACTGCAATTTTGCGCGCCTTGCCCACTATCCTCATAACGAATATATGCCGAGAACCGCCGACCGGCTTGGAATGCTTGTCTGGTCCGAGATACCCGTGTACTGGACAATCCTCTGGGAAAATGAAGACACAT
>CAZZHL010000294.1:0-3044 GCA_964653945.1 uncultured Pirellulales bacterium | reverse complement strand
CAAGAGCCGCATTGACGTCATCAATCCGCCAGTAGTAGGTTGTGTCGAATTCCAGTGGGTCCTCAACATTTGGGTCATCAGAAATATCATAAGTTGTAGGGTCGCTACTTGGGAGGTCTTGCCTGATCAGAACGCCACGTTTGTCGCCTCTACTGGCCTCTTTCACATCAGTCATGTTGGTGCCGAAATATATATCGTGTGTAGCAGCATTTATTCCGGCTAACCAGCTAAGAATAGGAGCACTCGATACATCCGTATCACGGTCAAACGGCCTCGGGCTATATGACACCGTCTGCGTAAATGGTACCAGATTGATCCCAGTAATGACCTCTGCATTAACAGGGTTAGTACTAGTGCTCCAGGCCACCGACATGTGGTCCTGAGCGTAGTCTTCCTTGTGCAGCGCCATAACGTAGTATGTATTTCCGGCTACCAGAGAAATTGGGTCGGACTGCTGCTCGGGGTAGTCGTTGTAATCTCCAGCATCAGGAAATTCGCTCACTGCGCCCACGGAGGCAATCAGAACTGCGTTTTCAGGATTGTCATCGGGGCTCAGCCACAATTCGCTCTCGTCATTGCTGGTAATCCAGAACGTATAATCGTCAGTGTCCCATGAATATATCCAGCCGTGCATCCGGGTACCATAAGTTTCCCCGCCGGTCGTATCTGCAAACGAGGTTGGCCTGCTGTTGGAATCCGGCGTATCTGCTTTATATCTCGGATTGTCCGTCAGATTGGCAACAGTCCCGCCGGCGATATTCTTCCATACCTCAAGCAGGATTGAACCGAGTTCAGGTACTGGTACGGTCTTAAATTCCCATACGTCGCCCGGCCATGTCTCGGCGGTGTCGTCATTGACCTCATCAATAGCCCAGTAGTAAGTCGTGCCCGTGTCAAGAATGGGAAGGTCATAGAACAGGCTGGTAGTGCTGAAAGCATAAACCATACAGTTGGAATTTCTTGTATCAACCCAATTCTCGCAAGGGTCGAAGTACACTTCATGTCTCTGCGATTTAAAACCCGCAACCCAGCCAAGGTTCGCATCGACAGGTGCCAATTGGTCACCATCATAGGGGTCAGGGTCGCTCGCTGTTAAGGGCGCGGTTGTAAAGGTCCAGACATCACCTGCCCAGGCGCCCGGGGGTGGTTGACCTGCTCCATTAACTTCATCGATAGCCCAGTAATAAGTGGTTTCTGAGCCAATATTAACAGAATAGTTCGATTCGGTATGGCCTGGAGTATTAACCTCACATAGGAGACTTCTTGTCTCAACCCAATTCTCGCAGGGGTCAAAGTACACATCGTGTGATGATGCAAATACTCCTGGTGTCCATGACAATAGTCCCGAGCGAACACCTTCTTCATCGTCATATGGGTCAGGGTCACAGGCCTTAAGACCGGGCACAATTTCAACTGTCGCAAAATAATTCGGTTCATTCCAGCCAAGCCCGGTAGTATCATACCAGGCGATTTGCGTGTCACGGTCATCGCCGTCATCATCATCGTTAACGTATATCAAAAACCCCATTTCATCGAATAAGTTAATACCTATTGGTTTATAGTCCAGAGTGGTCCAGGGGAATTTTATTTCGAGGGTATATCCATCATCGGTATTAATTATCATATGTTCCACGCCTTCTAAGGACCTTTCATCATGATGATACTCATCTAACTCCTTAAAATTAGGGTCAATGTTCCAGGCAGCACGATATTGGTAGTCATCGATGCCATACGCATCTTCCTTGTCATTGCCAATATCTATCATAATCTCTACGCTATCATCGTACCAGGACTCACCAGAACTATCGTTCACCAAATTTTCATCGTTGATATCGACGAATACATAAAGATTTTCTGGATCCCATATGGCCCACCAACTGGCAGAAAGATCAGCGCCGTCAGTAGGTGGTATTCCCGAGACGGTGTTTAGACACTTTTTTTCCGCTGAGATATCCCAGGCAGCTTCCTTAAGACCATCAATAAAAGTTGGAGTTGCCGATGGAACCGTTGCGTCCACAGCAGCGGAGGCATAACCAGCCAGGAACAGAACTAAGACAACAGAAATTAAAAAAATCAATCTTTTACACATAATAGTCCTCCGTCAAAAATTAGTTTGTAATTATTCTTTCTTTGGCTACACACCAAAAAACTTTTTGTTTGTTTTTCAACAGGCACCGACGCTACTCTGCCCCGCTCTCCCGTAAGGGATGGCCAAGAAGCTGCGGGGGCTATGAAGCACGAGATACAGAGAACCGATGACAGAATAGAACAAAAGGATTATTTTCAGTTCTGGGTCCTCATTTCTTCATGCGTGCCTGTCTTAAACAATATCCAATAAAACGGCCGATAATAATTTTCTCCCTCATCTAATTTCGCACTTGCTTAATACAACTTTTTTACCCTGCCTTACCTCCTTTCTTAACGAAAGCTCAATAGAGCGGTTAATATAGTGGTGCAAAAAGCGAATTGTGAGATACAGCCCTTTAATCAGAGTGCTGTACTTCGCATAACAGCACCTCCTCTACCAAAAACTGTTGCCAAAAACTATAAAAACGAACAAATTAGCCAACTAAAATCCACAGATTACATCATCCTACTTTATACCATATTCGCCACCCTTCCGTCAAGAAAAATTGGGTATTTCTATGAAAAATTAACAAAAGTGTGCTCCTATCCGCTCGAAACTCGAAAACGGGCTTGCCAATGTATATAGAGTCTGCTCAGAGCTTCAATTAGGGCGTTTTTTGAAGGTTATTTAGCTAAGTTCATCAATAGTAAAGGGTTAGATATATTCAGTACTAAAATTAGCTCAGAAAAATAAAATCCCAAGAAATTCTTTCAATATTAGGGATATTTTGAGTGAGGAATCTTGTCTGGTCCACTACCAATGACTGGGACCTGAAAAGACAGCCGGTTCTATTTGCTTGTCTTGGAGGGTTTTTCCTTCGCCACCGGCCTTTACACTGTCCCTAACTTATCGCCCATTAACAAATACGTATCACGGGCTTCCAGCCCGTGATACCACGGCCAGGATGGCCGTGGTA
>CAZZHL010000293.1:0-3054 GCA_964653945.1 uncultured Pirellulales bacterium | reverse complement strand
GGTCGAAGAAGCTATCGGCTGCATGTGCTGCATATTTGATATAGTCAATCAGGTCGTGGTTTTTATGTAGCATTGTTTCGAGGCACTGCTCTATAACCAAATCAACATCGGAGCTGTTTGTATTTAACATTTGCAGGCCTATAAGGAGACTTACGGAGCGATTGAAGTATCTTTCCGAGGAGCGTCTGTAGAATCTTTCCGAGCCATACATACGTTCGAGCTGGAAGCGATATTGAGCCTGAATTTTTTCATCGAGTTGATTTAAAAGGACCTGCTTTATCACTAAGGCCAGATAGTTTTTGATAAAGGGTTTTGTCTGTGGGTCGTCATATAAGTGTTTTATGCTCGGTCTGGGACGGTCAAGCTCATGTTCGAGATAATAATCGCTGACGGCATCGGTTCGATAATGGCTCATAACAAGGTCACGTTCGGTAGTTGCAAGCAGCTCTCTTTCAGCTCGTCGTTCCAGTTCAGCGTCCACCGTTCTTTCACCGGGACGGGTGTGCCTTTTGATGAATTTTTCAATACGTTTTCGCAGCCATAATTCGTGTATCAAGTTGACATGAAATCTGTCCCCGAAGTGCTTTTGCATTGACTCATGACTTACTAAGTAAGCCTGTGCCTCGACATGGCCGTGTGCGGTATTGACTGTTACGGTTTCTCTCTGGTAGCGTTTTCCTTCGTAACCGTCGATTTCAGCCATTGCCCGGTCAGGGACATCGTGGATTAAAAAGCCCTCAATTTTTGACGATAGGGCTTTGACGGCATAAAAATAGACGTTGTCGGGGCTGACCCTTCGATAATTTGGCAGTAGAGCTGGTTCGGTAAAAAGAATCTTATCGCTGACTTTAGAGGGCTTTCTGGTAAGACTTAAACCACAGACGGACTGAAAAATTCTACGGTCACGCAGCGAGCCATAGATAAAGAGATTGAGTTTGGATTTGGTCATATTTCAGGTGTCGTATTGTTAATTTTTCAAGCGGTACCGACGACGCATAGTTACGTTATCGACCATCGACTAAATACTGTTAACTACTTGTGTTTGTTCCGGAGTTTTCTTTTCGAATTCGGTTGTATAGCATGAATAGCTCTTTGAAGGCACGAAGAATTACTCTCAGATTAGCACCGGTTTGTGCGCCGGCAGTTCGCGGATAGTGATGCACACCTTTTTGAGTAATAGAGTAGCCCTTACGAGCAGCGCGAGCCAGGATTTCAGCATCAATAAGAGCCCCGGAGCTTGACATCTCAATGTTATCAAAAATTTCTCTTTTGTATAATTTGAAGGCACAATCAATATCTCGAACTTTGATGCCGAAGAGCAGACAGGTCAGTTTTGACCAGCCCCAGCCGTTAATTTTACGTACTAAGTTGTCCTGGCGGTTTAATCTGTAGCAGCTAACGATATCATACTGTTTTATCAGGGACAGCAATGGTGGCAATTCACTAATATCAAATTGGCCATCGCCATCGGTGTAAAAGACAAGCTCTTTTTTAGCTGCCTTAAAACCGGATTTCAGAGCTGCTCCATAGCCGAGGTTGGTCTGATGGTGTACGATTTTTACCCTGCTGTTTTGGTCAGCTATTTTCTCTGTAATTCGTCCTGTGGCGTCGGAACTACCGTCGTCAACGACAATTATTTCAAAGTCAAGATTTAGTTTTTCCAGGACTGCAAGCGCCTTTTCAACGGTGCCGGTGATATTATCCTGCTCATTATAACAGGGGAAAAAAACACTGATGGAATTTGCTGTTCGTTGCCCACCGCTTGCTCCACCTGTCAAGGAGGGGCGAGAATCTGTTGCTTGTAGTTCGCCGGATGAGTTGTGAGTTGCGAATTCCGTCTTACCACCTTCTGCTATTATACACTCTGGTTCGCTCATTTAAACACTGTTGGACTTGAGCTGAGTAAAATTTCACAAGCTGGTCATTCTTCTGCACTTTACTGAGTCTCAGCAAATATACGCTCGCTATCCGGGCAGCCTCGCTTTTGTGCCGATAGCCATCCAGTTTTAACCAATCATCATAATCCTTTGCGAATTCGTCGACAAAGTTTTTACAAAAATCCTCAATACGAGGTCTCAGCGGTGCGAATCTCGTGGCAGTAACGAGTATTTCCAAAATCGGTGCTGGTGAGGGGTTTAAATTGAAGGCTTTGAAAGCAAAATCGAGCCCCTGCTGTTTTACATTTTTTCCCTCGGCAAATAAAAGCCAAAATCGGGCCCTTACAAGGTATTTGGAGAAATCATCAGGGTATAGGGTTTTTCCGTTAAATACACCATCGAAAAGTGCCTTTCCCTGAGGGGTTTTGATGTCGACGAATAATTTTTGGCTGTTATCAAAGTAGACAGCCTGCCAATTGGGATTATATTCGAGGCCCTTCACAAAAGAGCTATCAAACTGAGCGGCGGGCATCAAAACTACCCAGACATTGTACTTTTTAAACTGCTCACCAACCCACTTACCGATTTCGATATAATCGCCAGAGTCCATAGCCTGCTTTCTTACTTGGGCCTCTCGTACGGTCGGCCCTCCTGATATAATGTATGACCACCTATCAAACGTTTTCCTGTTATAAGCTGCCTGTGCTCTTCCATCCATAAACAATTGCAGAGGCGTCTTACCGGTATTTGGGTCTGGCTGCTGGGCCCAGGCAATGAAGCCGCCTTCGGTCCAGTAATTAAACATTTTGCCTTTTAATTTATTCATTTTTATAAACTTGCCGACGTGAAAGGGTTTTGCATCCGATGCAGTCATCCGCATAAAAACAGAATTTAGTTTAGCATGGCCGGGCCATGGGGTAAGATATATACGCCTAAATTTAAGCCCCCACCAGATGCCAAAGAACAGAACCGCCGCCGCACCAAGAACGGCAAAGAAAAACTGAACGTTTTTCGGCATTGGCGGGACAGTTAACCGATTGCGTTTAGCAAGGTTGCGTGCCGCTGAAATCGCCAGAATAATCTGGCCGATAAGCATTGCTATAATCGGGCAGGCGGCTACTCCTGCGATTGGTATAAATCTGCGGGAGCGAATAGCCATATAAATTGTAAGGGCAGC
>CAZZHL010000292.1:0-3067 GCA_964653945.1 uncultured Pirellulales bacterium | reverse complement strand
GAACGACCTGTGGTGAGCGAACCTGTCTTGAGCGTGGTCGAAAGAGTCGAACCAAGCCGAAGAAGCTGACGGCAGAAGGTAGAAGTTTCTGAAAGAAGTAAAAAAGTTGCTACTTCAATTCTGCTGGGTCCTAAAATCTTTTCATTTTTTTGTCCTGGAGCAGGCGTATTTAAAAATTCAGGCCACCTCCGGCTTATTGCCTCTAAAAATTCTTGACTTGCCGAGGCGGATATGATAAACTGATTTCTAATTGGGGTGGAATGTAATTAGGGGTTTCTTAAGTTTCCACTATAAACTTTAGAGTAAAATTATTTTTTGGGGGTGTAGAAAATGAAAAGGCATATCATTCTAATTTCAATTTTGTGTGCTTGTATATTTACTAACGAACTTATGGCTTGCCCAGTCCCGCCGGACTGTACTCCGCCGACGCTTGACGAAGTCGTAGGCGACAGCCCGCTTGTCGTAGATGTAGAACCACTGAAGTTAGTGACCGAGTCGGGATGTAGCTTGGTAGAGCTCTCCGGCGCGGGCCAGACACAAATCGTTGCCACTATTTTGCTTGAAGGAGCCGATTACCTGAATAAGTTTGGCATCTACAACTACAATGGCTGTGGAGTAGCACCGTCGGAATCAGAAAAGTTGTTAATCTTCAAAGGTAGCGATGGAGTAAGCGACACCGCTTACGTACTATTCGACCTGCTAACCATGAGTGCCTGGTATGATAGAAATTGCAATTCCATAAAAGAACCAGATGAAACTGCTCATATAGGCAGCACTTTCGGTTTCTACCTCATCAGCCCCGATGCCGGCGATGGTATTTGCAATCCGACCTTCTACACCGATGAGCTATTAAATCCGGATACGACGACTATCGAACATGGTCTAATATATGATACGAGCTACATTACCGGTGCGATTGTAGGCGACCCCGATGTTGTGGTAGCTTTTGAGGACCTGCTGATATACCATACGGATTGCGATTATGATGATATGGTTGTCGGCGTTACCGGTGTAACTCCGGTTCCGGAACCGGCCACGGTTTTTATTCTTGGTATAGGTAGTTTGGTATTATTGAAAAAACGTATTTCTTAAACAACAATTTGTCTTGAAACTAAGGGGCCGCGAGCAGGATTGCTTGCGGCCCTCTACCCCCCACTCCACATATCTTATCAGGCTTAATTGCAAACCAAATGTGTCCCCGATTCTGCGAATCGAAAGACCTTATTGATTGCCGCCGCTAATTCGTTAATCTGCTGCTCAACGCTGTCGCAGTGTTGTTGCGATTCATTCACCACCCGCTCTCGTTCAGCGAGTTGCTTTTGGAGTTCATTGTGGGCTGCACTTAGTTCGGCCCTCTGTTGCTCAAGCTGGTTGCGGTATCGATACGATTCACCCTGCAGGCGCTGAATTTCAGCTGTTTTATTTTGGAGATGTTCGTTGGCTGTCTTTAGTTCAGCGGTTCGTTGCTTGAGTAATTTCTCGGCTTGGCTTGTTGCATCGGTATCTATTGCAAAAACTATAAGTCCAGTTACATTACCTTGCCCATCCTTTAAGGCTATCATTTTGGTCCGTGTGGCAAATGCCGTCCCATCGCTTCGCATATGCCCAATTGGTCCCTCAAGGTAACCTCTGCGTTTGGTCTCCATAATGCAGTCGCTCACATCGCTTCTGAATTGCTCTTTGGTATGGAACATACTGATTGGTTTGCCAACCAGTTCGGTCCTATTTGTGTATCCGTGCATCTTGGCCCAGGCCGTGTTGATAAACCGAAGGTTCTCATTGTGGTCGGCCAACGCAATTCCTTCAGTTGCATGTTCGGCCACTATTGTCAGATTCCAGATAGTTTGCTCGACCCGCTTAGCATCAGCAATCATAGTTTCCATCTGCGTAATCTCCTAAAAAACTAATTATCTGTATGAATACTTTTAAGTTTTTTGGTCCTTACCTGTTCTTATCAATCCCTTGTATCCAATAATTTCATAGGTGATTTCCAAAAAAACAGGCCTACACGAAAACATCGGTAAAAATTCAGTGGTACTTTTTTATAAGAGCTGACAACCGCAAATCTTTTTAGATAGCAGCAAATATGCAGGCCAAACGGCCTTTTTATCGGCTTTAGGGCGGTAATGCCGGGGCGTAAAACATTGAAGCAAAATCGAAAATTTTCAAATTTTTCTTGATTTTGTGTTTGAAATGTGTATAATTGAATGTGTGCTTTTGTAGGAATGAAGGAGAGCTTTTTTATGGTGCGGGGGCGTTGTGCCGGAGTGCTGGTGAAAGATTCCGGGAACATGCCTTGCATTTTAACGTAAGTACTGGTATAATAAGTTAGATTCATAGAGTTAAAGGAGTGATGGTGTTGGTAAAATACATTATTGCAAAGTTATTGCACATCGAAAGTGTTTTTATAGGACTAAGAAATGATATTACGTCGTATCGTCGGCTTATATATGGGAGGAATTTTTTATGGCCGGTATGTTCTATTCAATAAAAGAAACCGCTGAAAAACTCAAAATAGCAGAAAAAGAAGTAAAAGAGTTAATTGAGCAAGATAAACTGCGTGAGTTTCGCATCGGCTCGGATATGCTGCTCAAGGCCGAAGAAGTTAATGCTCTGGCAGCCGAAAAAGGTATTTCAACAGAGCCAACAGTGGGTTCAGAGGAGCAAGCAACATCCGAACCTGTAGCGCCCGAACTCCCGGAACCTGAAGCAGGGGAGTTAGATTTTGGTGAGTTTGAAGTGCCTGAGTCAGAAGCGATGGAGCCGGAATCGCCCGTTTTGGATATGGCAGATTTGGAGAACCTAAGCATCGGGGAAGAGATACCGGCCGACAAGGCCAGTGAACTGAAAGTAGAAATAGAAAGTGTTACTGCCGTTCAGCCAAAAGCAGCTTCGAAGAAAAAACGTTCCAGGGCCAAACAGCAAGTTACAGGAAAAAGTAGTCGTCCAAGATTAACAATAGGACAGTGGTTCTGGAGGGGCTTGAGGGAAGACAGTCCCGGTGCGATTATTCTTTTATTTTTGCTTTTAGGGGGTATCATTATTGGTTGTCTTGCCTTGGGTACAG
>CAZZHL010000291.1:0-3095 GCA_964653945.1 uncultured Pirellulales bacterium | reverse complement strand
TTGTTGCCGCAGGAGCGCCTGATGAGATTATCAAAAACAAAAAGAGCTATACAGGCAAGTATTTGAAAGAAAAACTAAAGTAGTAACACGGGCTTCCAGCCCGTGATTTTGCAAAACACGGCCAAGATGGCCGTGCTACCATACAACGTCGATAAAGGGCGATTCGGAATGAAGAAGCCGTATGAGGGACATGAGATTGCGTATCGAAGGATGAGAAAAAAAGGCATCCGCTCCTGGGGTGAAAGCATGCGCGTTAAACAAAAGGCTATTGATTCGGGTACAAAACAGTTTTTAAAGGAGGTGCTTTTACAATCCTTTACTCCCAAGAAGGGAAAGGTTATCGAGCTTGGCTGCGGCACTGCTCCCATATTGAGATGGATTTGCAAAAGGGGATTTACCGGTCTTGGTATCGATGTTTGCAAAACGGCGGTTGCCATGGCAAAGGAACAATCAAAGAGCTTGAATGTTCGATTCAAGAGAGCGGACATTTGCAACTTTGATGTTAAGGGGATAGGGAAATTTGACATAGCAATAGACGGTCACTGTCTGCATTGTATAATTAAACCTAAAGACCGAAAGGCTTTTTTTAGAAGCGCCTTTAACCTGCTTAAAAAAGACGGACTTTTCATAGTGATGTCCATGTGCTATCCCGTAAATAGAAAAGTATTTTCGCAAAGATGTAAAGGTCAAAAACTTATAGAGCATACTCTTTATGCGCCTTATGATAAGGCAAGTGAATATGAAGGATGCCGTGTTATTGGCGGTCAGGCTTGCATGCCTACACGAAAAATACCACATTGGAAAAGTATTTTAACCGAAATCCGAAGGGCAGGTTTTCAAATTAAGCTGTTTCGATATTACGATCCTATTGGAGAATGCCCATCTGGTGATATATCGGTGGCTGCCTTGAAGAATCATTAGACCCGAGGTTTACAAAAAGTTTTTATGATAGCTCAAACATTAAAATGGGTTGGCGGTGTTGATGGTTTTTTGGAGCTTATAGACCAGCGGCGGTTACCTGCTGAGTTAGTAAAGATACAGTGTAGAGATGTTGAGCAGTTGTATGAAGCCATAAAGACGCTGGCTGTTCGTGGCGCTCCTGCTATAGGGGTCGCTGCGGCTTATGGGCTGGTTCTGGCAATTCAAAAGTATCACGGGCTTCCAGCCCATGATACCACGGCCAAGATGGCCGTGGTACATTTGCGTAAAGCGTCCGAATATCTGGCCTCATCTCGCCCAACTGCGGTGAATTTGTTCTGGGCACTGGATAGAGTACAAAAAAAAGCCGAAGAATTTGTGTATCACGGGCTTCCAGCCCGTGAAGACACGGCCAGGATGGCCGTGTTACTACAAGAAGTTGTTTTGGCCGAGGCGAACGCTATTTACCAGGAGGATGTGGATATGTGTCGCCGGATTGGTCTCAACGGCGAAAGCTTTATCCGCCAGACGTTGGGCGGATTAATCAAGCAAGGTGCCGGTATCCTGACACATTGTAATGCAGGAGCGCTTGCGACTGCCGGGCAGGGAACCGCTTTGTCGATTGTTTATGAAGCAAAGAAAAAAGCAAAGAAATTTAAGGTTTATGTTGATGAGACCAGGCCGTTGTTGCAGGGGGCGAGACTTACCGCCTGGGAGCTGAAACAGGCGGGCATTGAGGCGATTTTAATCTGTGACAATATGGCAGGTTGGCTGATGAAGCAAGGCAAGATTAGTGCTGTTATTACCGGCGCCGACCGAATTGCGGCAAACGGGGATACCGCAAATAAAATCGGTACATATAGCTTGAGCATTCTTGCCAGAGAGCATGGCGTACCATTTTATATTGCTGCACCTTTGAGCACATTCGATTTAAGCATCAAAAGCGGAGCCGAAATACCTATCGAGCAGAGAGCGGCAGATGAGGTAACGACGTTCGCCGGAACGCAGATTGCCCCTGATGGAATTAATGTGTATAACCCTGCTTTTGATGTTACAGAGGCAAAGGATATTACCGCAATCATTACCGATAAAGGTGTGATTGAGAAGCCGAACGCCAAAAAAATCCTTGAGCACTTGGGTGGGGTCAAGCCGTCAGGCCACGGCGTGCCCGCTTCGCCGAATCGAGGCGAGCCTGCCGAGCCAGGGACGAGGAACTGAGCTTATGGTTGAGACAAGCCGTCAAACAACACGCTCGCCTGCCCCTGCGTCTCCCGACGTAAGTCGGGGCAGTGGGACAAAAACGGCGTTTGACCAGCCTCGTTGGCGAGAGCGTAATGCCTATTATTACGGGTGGCTGGACAGGATTTATAGATTTGTTGTTCGTCCGAACAGCAGGGTTTTGCATGTCGGCTGCGAATGCGGGGACCTTCTTGCCGCGGTAGAGCCATCCTATGGCGTTGGAGTTGACCCCAACGCAGATTCTATCGAATTGGCAAGAAAGCGATTCCCACATCTGAAATTCTATGCAAAGGACCCGCATGAATTAGAGCTTGATGAAAAGTTTGATTATGTTTTGATATGCAATACGCTGGGTCGATGGCAGGATATTCAGCAGGTCCTTGAGCGTATTCGCCCATTAACAACAGAGAGCACGCGGATTGTAATAACCTATTATAACTATCTTTGGGAGGCTGTTTTGGATTTGGGTTCGATTATTGGGATACGTCGGCCTTATGAATATCAGAACTGGCTGCCACCAGAGGACATTGAAAATCTGCTGCGGCTGAGTAACTTTGATGTTATCCGAACGACTTCCTATCTTTTGATGCCGAAGCGCATTCCACCGTTGACGACTTTCTGCAATTATTTTCTTTCTTTGCTGCCTGGATTTCGTTATTTCAATTTAGTTAATCTTGTTATTGCTCGTCCGCTGCCTGCTGCTCGGCGCGATGAGGATTTGTCGGTTTCCGTAATAGTGCCATGCAGAAACGAGCGTGGCAATATTGAAGATGCAGTAAACAGAATTCCTGAAATGGGCCGGGAGACGGAGGTAATTTTCGTTGATGGAAACAGTACGGATGGAACGGCAGAAGAGATAGAAAACCAGATACAAAAACATCCGCAGCGTAAGATTCGGCTGCTTCATCAGGGCGAGGGAGTGGGCAAAGGTGATGCTG
>CAZZHL010000290.1:1462-3116 GCA_964653945.1 uncultured Pirellulales bacterium | reverse complement strand
CTGTTGTCAAATTCCTTCTCTCTGCCCTTACCCACTAAAAAAGCGGCATTCATAAACATCTCGTCGCCAATGGTATCATTAAGTTTGTGCTCGTAAGATGTTCTCCTCAATCTGTCCACGATTTCCCCTGCCTGCTTTTCCTTTCTTTCGTCCAATGCCCTCTTGACCATTCGCCCAAGACCCATTTTAGCCTGCAGGTCATTGCTGTTTTCCGCCGTCAAAGCTTTCTTTAGATTTTTTATTGCCTCATTTCCTTTTACAATCTCGCTGAAAATGGCGTCCATGTTTTTCCATATACCCTTGACGCCTAATTCTACTTTGTGCCCCATATCCCTTAAGGCGGTCTTGAATTCTCTGTATCTTCTATCCAACAGATTTCTTACTTCGTCGGCGCCGGAGGCAATGGTTCCAAACCGAACGGGAAGCACGCCGTCGAACTCTTTCATTACCTCCTCAATCACCTTTTGGTGAGTCAGCATGTTTTCCCTGTTTGCCGTAATTTTGGTTAAGGGATAGTTGCTCACTACCATACTCAGGTCGTCGTAACCAATGGTCAAAACTTCGTCGCCTCTGCCTCCAATACCGCCGGGGCCGAAATTACGCTCCTGTTTGGTCTCAATAATGCAGTAAATGTATTTTCCTTCTTTTTCCATATCAGGCCATTGTCGTAACCAGCACCGCGTTCTTTTCGAATGCCTGCTTGTTAAAGTAGCAGCCCTCATTGTGTTCGGACTGACTGGAAGCCCGGTAATAATCGAGGAGTATCTTGTAAGCCCTGGTCATCTCGTCAAACTTCTGCTCTATGTCCGGCGTGCCCGGGTTTTTATCAGGATGGCAGGCCAACGCCGTTTTAAGGTGGGCCTTTTTGATTTCATTGGCGGTTACAAAATCGTCCACAAGTCCTAATTTTCTCCTTGCCCAGTTCACTTCTTCAAATTGCGGCCTTTTTACCTCCAGGGTATAAAAACTGTATGGAGGCAGCGGCCCCACACATCTAAAGTTCAATTTCTCCCCGAATTTATCATTGAGCTCATCTATTTTATGCTCAAATTCTTCCCGCCTGCTTTGACTTATAAGAAACGCGGTGTTAAGCACCATCTTGTCATCCATAAGGTCATGCACCTTGAAATTTTGAGCTATTTCACCCAGGGCGGTTTGTATTTGGCCGGCAAATACTCCTTTCCCCTTGTCTGCGTGCTTTTTAACCAAAAGGCCAATCCTCATCTGGTCGTCTATAGTGACACCACTTTTTTTACCCAGGAGTGATTGTTTGAACTGCTTTATTTCTTCTTCCCCTGAAATTTCCCGCAGGAAAGATTTAAAATCGCTTAACGTCGCCACTACATCGATCTCGATGCTGTCTTTTGCCCTTTCAAAAATGTCTGTGATTGTCCTGTACCCTTTGGATAGAATCTGCCTTACCTCTTCATCATTACCGGCAAAAGTCCCTATCCTCATTGGGATAATGGTATGCCTTGTCATTACCTTTTCTATCAGTTGCTGATGGCTGACAAGCAGTCTGGCCAAAGTTTCTTTGGGCATGTGGCTGTAATCGACTATTTCTGAATCGCTTACTACTGCCGCTATATCCTGAAAGCAAACAGTATATGCATGATTTGGGGCTTTGCAGCCGTCTGCAACTTCTATGGGGTTT
>CAZZHL010000290.1:0-1362 GCA_964653945.1 uncultured Pirellulales bacterium | reverse complement strand
CTCTTACCGCAAGCATCGAGGCCTTTCGGCAAACAAATTCAATATCAGAACCGGTTCTGCCATTGCTTTCTTTCGCTAATTTTGTCAAATCAACATCTTTGGCAAGCGGTTTATTTTTCGTATGTATTTTGAAAATTTCTTCTCTGGTTTTCTCGTCAGGCAGAGGCAGCTCAAACAAAAAGTCGAATCTGCCGCTTCGCAATATCGCAGGGTCAACCAAATCCAGCCTGTTTGTCGCAGCTAAAACCACGACTCCCTTGAGCTCTTCAATTCCGTCCATCTCAGTCAGGAATTGACTTATCACTCTTTCGGTTACATGGGCATCGGTGGAGCTTGAACCTCTTTTGGGTATAAGGCTGTCTATCTCGTCAAGAAAAAGTATTGTTGGTGCGGCATGCTTTGCTGTTCTAAATGTTTCCCTTACTCCTCGCTCTGATTCTCCGACGTATCGGCTGATAAGCTGTGGCCCTTTGATGGAGATAAAGTTGACTCCGCTTTCATTAGCTACCGCCTTGGCTAAAAGCGTCTTGCCGGTCCCGGGTTTACCGTAAAGCAAAATCCCCTTAGATGGATTGGTGCCAGCCTTCCTGAATACGTCCGGATATTTAAGTGGCCATTCAACTGCTTCTTTGAGTTCCTGCTTGATATTCTCAAGGCCGCCCACATCAGACCACTTTACATCCGGGACTTCAACAAATACTTCCCTTATTGCAGATGGCTCTATTTCCTTCATCGCTTCGAGAAAATTATCCATCGTTATTTCAAGTTTAAGCAGGGTTTCGTAAGGAATGTCCGACAATTCAAAATCAATGTTTGGCAGAATCTTTCGCAGAGCCGACATAGCCGCTTCTCTGGCCAATGCCTCCAAATCCGCACCAACAAAACCATGAGTAATTCCGGCTAATTTTCCCACGTCAACATCTTTAGCCAAAGGCATCCCTCTCGTATGAATCTCCAATATCTCTAATCTCCCGTTTTTATCGGGTATAGGGATAGAAATCTCTCTATCAAAACGGCCTGGTCGCCTTAGAGCAGGGTCTATAGTATTGGGAATATTCGTCGCACCTATAACAATAACATGGCCTCGGGATTCTAATCCATCCAACAAGGACAGAAGCTGAGCGACAACACGTCTTTCAACCTGTTTTTCACCACCCATATCCTCTCTTTTTGGTGCTATTGCATCAATCTCGTCGATAAAGATTATGGCAGGAGCATGTTTCTGGGCATCCTCAAAAACACTGCGAAGCCGGGCCTCGGATTCGCCGTAAAACTTGCCCATAATTTCAGGGCCGCTTATGCTGACAAAATATGCATCTGTTTCATTAGCTACGGCTCGAGCGGTCAATGTTTTACCCGTCC
>CAZZHL010000289.1:0-3124 GCA_964653945.1 uncultured Pirellulales bacterium | reverse complement strand
TGGAAGCCCGTGCTACTGACGACAAGCTAATAGCTGAAATTGATTTGATGTTCAGTCACATAGACCAGAATCTTGCGGGCAAAAAATTCCCCGAAGAGAACTTCGTATTCACCGGCATGTTCGAATCACTTCTGCGAGATGTGCTTTCGGATAATACCAGTCCCGGCGGGTCGAAATCGGAGGATAAGAAGTGAGTTCCGCTCGCGTAGTAATAACCGGTCTGGGAGCAGTAAGCCCACTCGGATTAACTGTCAGCGATATGTGGGACGGCCTCTGCGCCGGCAGATGTGGGATAGATAAAATTACAGCGTTCGACCCGGTGGGCTTTAGCTGCAAAGTAGCAGGCCAGGTCTCAGAATACAAAATAAAGCAATACGTGCCAAAAACATATCGCAAGGCCACAAAATTGATGTCCAGAGACATCGAGCTTTCGGTCATCGCAGCACACGAAGCAATTACAAATAGTGGACTTATCACAAAATGCATCGACCCTGATAATGTCAATATCGAACCGGAGCGTATGGCAATCAATCTTGGTGCCGGTCTTATCAGTTGTGATTTGGTCGAGCTGGCCCCTGCGGTGGCAGCAAGTATTACCGATGGTAAATTCGACATTCATAAGTGGGGCAAAGACGGACTCGATATGGTAACACCTCTATGGTTATTAAAATATCTGCCCAATATGCTTGCCTGCCATATAGGTATCATCCACGACATTCAGGGCCCCAGCAACTCTATCACCTGTGCCGAGGCATCCGCACATCTGGCGATAGGTGAAGCATCTCAGATTATCGCCCGCGGCGGCAGTGACATTGCCCTTAGCGGCGGCGCTGAGGCGAAGGTAAATCCAATTGTTATGATTCGACAGTGCCTGCTCAAAAGAGTTACTTCTGAAAATAACGATGACCCAACGTCAGCTTGCAGACCCTTCGATGCCGATGCAAAGGGTTCTGTCTTCGGTGAAGCAGCAGGAGTAATAATACTCGAAAACCTACAAAAAGCACAAAAACGAGGTGCAAAAATTTATGCCGAGGTAGCAGGAACTGGCCACAGCAATAATATCAATCCCACCTACGAACATCTCGAACCTGACGGCAAAGGCATTCAGATAGCGATAGAAAAAGCGTTAGCAGATGCACAAATCCAGCCGGAGGATTTGGACCTGATTATCCCGCACGGCACTGGCATAGCCGCGGATGATTTGGCTGAGGCAACGGCAATTCAGACTGCTCTTGGTGATGCAGCAGCCAATATCCCCGTCTGGCCGACCAAGAGTATGCTGAGTAACACCGGCGCTGCTGCCGGGGCGCTAGATGTTATTGCTGCGGTCTGTGCGATGACCAACGGGAAAATACCTGCGGCGAAAAACCTAAACAAAAAAGCTGACGGCTGTAATTTGAATATTAAAACTGAGCCGAAACAAAAAGAGATTCGCTACGCCCTGTGCTGCAGCTACACCTACGGCGGGCAAACAGCCGCTGTCATATTGAAAAAAACGGACTGAACACGATTTCAGATTGGTCTGTAGAAATGATAGTGAGTCATTTCGACCGGAGTCTCGACTTGTCGAGACGAAGTGGAGAAATCTATTAAAAAACAGATTTCTCGACTCGCCTTCAGCTCGCTCGAAATGACGTTCTTTTAGTGTTCTCTACAAATTTAAGTTTAAAATTGATGCGATTGCTTCCCCCCGCGTTTTGCTGTTGCAAAACAGCAGCGGGGTCGCAATGACCGCGCACCAAATTACGGAAAACCTATTTGGTACGGGGCAGGCAAGGAATATCGAATGTCGATTGAATATTAAGGAAATTACTATGGGGAATATATTATATATCAAGGCGTCGCCAATGGGAGAGCTCTCCTACTCAGAAGCTGTCGCGGAGGCATTTGTCAAATCATACAAGCAAGACCATCCAAGCGACAAAATAAAGACGATAAACCTTTTTGAAAAAGAGCTTCCAGAATTCAACTTCAAAGCGGCCAGCGCAAAATACAAAATAATGCACAATAAAGAACATTCTGCAGAGGACAAAAAGATATGGGGAGAAATAGTCTCCGTAATCGAAGAATTCAAATCTGCGGATAAATACGTTTTAGCGGTGCCGATGTGGAACTTCTCAATCCCCTACCGGTTGAAACAATACATAGATATTATCCTTCAGCCGGGCTACACTTTTACCGTCAATAAAGATGGCGGCTACGAAGGATTAGTAAAAAATAGGCCAATCTTTATCGCATACGCACGCGGCGGTGAATACAAACCTAGTTCCGGGGCGGAAGCATTCGATTTGCAAAAAAAATATCTCGAATTGATATTAGCATTTATCGGCTTTAGCGATATTCGCTCGCTCGTGGTTGAACCTACCCTCGCGGCCGGGCCTGAGGTGGCAAAACAAAAACGAGATGAAGCTACCGAAAAGGCCAAACAAATGGCAAAAGAGTTTTGATGATGGAAAAAATGACCGCTCCCTTACGGTCGCGGCTCTGTGAATTTTAACTGTGAATCAAATGATATGCCCGAACCAATTCGCCGATGCTCCAGGCCTGTGCGAAACAACCACGAGGCTTATGAGGGACATCACCATCAAATATCTCGCAGGCATTTCCGAGGCAGCCTTCGTCAGTCAGATGCTGCAACAACGGCTCGATAAATTCGGCAGCTTTTTTCTTACTTTTTCGGCTGGAACCATTAACTTTCAAATAGCCTTCAACAAACGGCCCAATCAGAAACGGCCAAACTGTGCCCTGGTGATAGGCCTCATCACGCTGCTGCTGTGGGCCGGTGTATGTGCTTTTATAGCGGCTGTCCTGAACGTTTAACGTGCGCAGGCCGTAAGGGGTCAGCAGCTCTTTTTGCACCACATCCACGACCGACTTTTGCTGCTGAGCCGACAAAGGACTAAAGGCAAGTGAAACAGCAAAGAGCTGGTTCGGGCGAAGACTGTCATCAACCGAACCATCCGGCAAAATGCAGTCGTTTAAGTACCCTTTACTCTCATTCCAGAACAATTTACAGAAACCTGCCGCAACTCTATCGGCCAGAGCCCTGTAATGTTTCGCCGCATCGAAATCACGCGGATTCGACCGGCTCACCACAGGCTGTGCATAAAACTGAGCGAGATTA
>CAZZHL010000288.1:0-3157 GCA_964653945.1 uncultured Pirellulales bacterium | reverse complement strand
ATCCCCCTCAGGGAATAAATGCCTGGTTAGAGATAGGCACAGAAAAGGGATACACGAATCTTACCTCGGCCACAGTTGTAGACACGGAATTGGCCTACAAATATCCTTTTCCAGCCGAAAAGGTTTCTGAGGATTCAAATACATGGATGAGATATTCGGCAGGTGGAGGAAAGTTCGTTTATTCCGGGGAAATCCCAACCCTTTATAGAATCCCTCAGCATACAGCCGGTTCGTCTTCCCGCTCAAGGGAAGGTGGAAAGCACGGATTTTACGTGGCAAAGGCCCGGGTTGATACAGATGGTTTTACCCGCGCTGTAGAGATCGCAATTACTAATGGCAAGATTAAGGTGGAGCAGAGGGGTGAGCTCCTTGTAAAATTTTATCTGAAACTCGGAGAAACCCTGTATAGAGAAAACGAACTTGACCTTGCTGCCGAGCAGGTTGAACGTGCAAAGCTTATAGATAAAGAAATATCAGAGAAGGTAATTCAGGAGAAGGGTTTTCAATCCTGGGCTAAGATATAATACTGATTTTCTTTGTGGATTTTAACTTATCGCTCTTGTCGCCACGCGCCGGAACCTTCCGCATCTACTGTTGCGCCGGTGATGGGAATTTGAACTTCAATTTTTTCAGACTGACGCACTGCCCATGCAAGTGCATTTTGGCTGACTTTCACGGGATTCTTAATCAATTCAGGTACGCTGTAAGTCTGAAGCAATGAATCGTAGTATGCAGGGTCTTTTTGTGGAAGAATAAATGGTTTATATGCCTTCCCATCCTTATCAACATAGCTGAAATACGTTCTGGTGAACAGCCCATCTCGCTGCTTGCTGCTGAAAGCCAGCCATCGACTATTACTCGAAAAGCTATGCCAGGATTCTGAGAACTCACTGTTGATTGTAAGCTTACGGTACTTGCCGCTTGGCTTTGAGCTTGCCGAAGGGGTCTGCAAATCCATTATGTAGAGGTCGCTGCTGGCCTGATATACTGGAAAGCAGCCGTATTCGCACATACAGAATATCAGAAATCTGCCGTCCGGTGAAATACGGGGGCACAAAATACTCAGCCCTGTTTCTTCTGCTGAGAGAACCGTCTCGGGCTGGCCCCATTCGTCCTTTTCCACATCATAGCTGATTCGCATCAAATTGTATTTGACTTCATTGTAACGCTCAGGTGGTACTTTATTGCGGTCAGCCCACAATATTGGAGCACTACAATAATAAAGGTATCTTCCGTCAGGAGACCACGTCGGATATGTTTCCAGTTTATCCTTTTCGGATAATCCTGGTGCAGTTTTTACCTGTTGACTGTCAACCAGGTAATAGCATATAGATGAGTCAAGGTCAACGACATCACGAATTTCCTTTGCGGTTTCATGGAAAAACTGTTGAACCTTATTCATGGAGTATGCTGCCAGCCGACCACTCGGATGCCACGACGTATAGCCCCATTTTGCACCGATTTTTTCGATTTTTTTGCCTGTTGCCATCAATGTTGAACTGCCGTAGTTATCGCTGCGAATACCTATTGTCATGCGCCTGCTGTCATTATTTAGAAATGTATGGCAGTTAAGGCATCCTTCGTTGAACGAACTACCGTGCAAAATGAGTCTCTCATCATAACTACTGAGGTTACGCTGGTAGATGCCAATTTTTCTCCACCAGTTAAATATCGGCTTCATGAAGCGATACACAAGATAGGAGTCAATTTCTTCCTCGGCAATCCTGTTACTTATTTTTTCATACCGGTTCCATTGGCCGTCCTTGTCCTTTACGTAAATGTCGAAGAACAGCTCCTGCCCTTGATTCTCGGTTAAAAGCTGTTTCCATTTTTCCAGCGGTATTCTAATGCTGCCGGTTTTGCTGAACACGTTAACAGGCTCACCATTTGTCGAGCTTATTTTAACCAGATACGCTGAGCCTGGCTCAAGAACCGCGAAGTTCAGAGATGCTATATTGGGTGGAATAACCGTTGATGTATAGTCCGGCTTAATCTTTGCTGCCCTTGAGATGGATTTATACTCTTTGATAACTACTGTTTCCGTGCGCTCGATACGCCACAATACGAGCGCCATTGCAGTAATCAAAAAAATCAGTATTAGATAACCGTATTGCTTTTTCATTTTATTATTTTCGGAAGTTCAAAAAGGTAATAGAAAAAATAACTCTTTCCGAAATTTGGCAGCAGCGCTTCTCTGGCATTTTGCATGTTGTATCGATTAAGAGAGTAAATCCTACCAACTTCTCCGCACTGCGCAATGGTTTCAGGCCTTATTGTCCAGCCATGCAGGTCCATATCCTTACCGCCTGTGCCCATTATATAGATTACAATCGCTTCCTCGTAATGCTGCGGCAATCTCTCGTAGCCCATCTCTTTGAGGTGGCCGATATTTTCTACGAGTTTTCCCGTCTGACCGGTTAATAAATAAAAAGCCATCATGTATTCAAACGCCATCTTATTATTCTTATTTTTATCCAGAAGCTGATAAAAAAAAGCATCTGCCTCAAGCGTAGTACGGTCACTGTCTTTTTCTATCATAACCGAGCGTATGTGTTGGATTGTTTTGTCGTTGGCAAGTTCAGGGTCATTTTCGAGGCGCCGAAGCATCTCTCGCCCGCGATGGCCAAATATCAAATCCTTGCTCAAGGCGCTCAAAAATACTTTTGCTGCCTCAACCTGGTCTTTGACCAGCTTTATTTTCGCAAGCTGCTCAAGAATAAAAGGGCTGTTTCCGACAACTTCCATAAGCTCAAAAGCGTCTTTTTCAGCGCTGCCGACGTATCCAAGTTCAAAAAGCAACTGGCTGGTTTTCATAAATTTCCTTGCGGAAAGCTCTTTTGGGCTGACTTGGGTAAGCAGCAAAGCTGAGAGATGTTGCGGGTAACGGAACATCTCATCACCGAGCCTGCCCGTGTAATACAGTGCCCGCGTTATGTCGTGGATGCAGAAAATGCCATAAGATTCAGGCGGAATTCGGCGAGCTGTCTGGAGAACCTCAGGCCACATCCCATTGCGAGCAAAGTAGTCCATCTGCACTAATTTCTTCTTCGTACCGTCGAATGAAACAAAAATACTTGCGATGAGAATAATAACCGGCAGCGTCGTTTCAATAGCCCATTTAAATTTATTGTTTTGAAAAAGTGAGCCGAGCTTCTCT
>CAZZHL010000287.1:0-3166 GCA_964653945.1 uncultured Pirellulales bacterium | reverse complement strand
TTTTCGAGCGACCATTCTCCCATCTGGCCCCGCAGCTTCGGCGAGCTTAAGATATCCTCGAGGCGTCTGACATCGGTACCAAGCTGCAACATTTGTTCGGTTGACTTTTGCAATCCCCCAATTTGAGTATTTAGCTGGCCTAAGACCTGCTGGCTGGACTGCAGGCCCTGAGTGAGAGTATTTTGCCCTTGTTGCAGAGAATTCTGCAGACTTTCGGTAGTTTTATCCTGGGCGGCCCTTAGTGCTTCGAGCTGCTGCTGGAGCAGGCCGATACCTGCGGCCTGGCCGGCTATATCTCTTCTGGCTGCGAAACTTGAGCTTATAAGCCAAATCAACAGCACCAGGACAGCCAGAATTAAAACAATCCCTATGGCAATGAAAATCGATTCCATCCTCTTATCCTTTAATACCGCCTTGATTATAGAATTATAGTCAGCAAACGTCAACCCCGTTAGAAATAACTATCTCTATTCTCTTTATAACCCCCTTAAAGCGAATTTTCTCCGTAAGGAATCCCTATGACTAACGGGGTCAAAGAGTAAAAGCGAGGGCTTGGGGAGCTTAAATAAAACTTGATATGTAAGTCGAAGCAAAGTATCGTTTTGAGGCAGAATAAGAATCAATTATTTTTTGCTACTCTGCCCCCGCTCTTGCCCCTTAGGGGCTGCGGGGGCTACGAAGCACGAGTATATGCAATGGCAGAAATAAAGGCGGTTATTTTTGACTGGGGTGGGGTTTTGATAGAAGACCCGTTGCCGGGACTGATGCAGTATTGCGCCGATGCACTTGGCGTATCCAAAGAAGAATATATAAAAGCACACGATAAATTCGCAGATGATTTTACCAGGGGCAAAGTCAACGAAAAGACATTCTGGGTCAATGTATGCGGTGAATTGGGTAAGCCCCTGCCGAAAGTAACATCACTATGGGGTAACGCCTTTAGGGCCATTTATCACCCCAGGGCAGATATGTTTTCTCTGGTATCATCGCTACGCAAGGCAGGATTCAAAACCGCCCTTCTATCTAATACCGAAGTTTCACCCGTACAATTTTTCCACGAGCATTCGTATCACGGGCTTCCAGCCCGTGATACCACGGCCAAGATGGCCGTGGTACAACTGTTCGATGTGCTGGTCTTTTCCTGCACAGAAGGGACAGCAAAACCGGAAAGAAAAATCTACGAAATTGCTATCGAAAAACTTGGTACAACACCAAAGCAGATAGTATTTATAGATGATAATCCAGAGTTTATAAAAGGTGCAAAACAAGCTGGACTAAATACAATCCTTTTCAAGAGTATCAAGCAGCTCAAAAGGGAATTAACTCGACTCGATATAACGTAATATTATGGTTTATTGTCATCTGGTGATTTTAAAGAAGCCGTATTTAGATGCGATTTTAAGTGGTCGAAAGAAAATCGAATCGCGCTTTACAAAAACAAAACGCTTTTCCTTCGGGCGGGTTTCGGCAGGCGACAAACTATTTTTGAAGGTAAGCTCCGGGCCGGTCTGCGCAACGGCAGCCGTTGCAGCGGTCAAAAATTTCCAGAACCTCACGCCAAAACAAATAATAGAAATAAAACAGACGTATAACCACCATATTCTCGGCAGCAACGAATACTGGCGAAGCAAAAGCGGCTGTAAATATGGCTTTCTGGTCTGGCTCAAGGACGTGAGAACAATTGAGCCGGTGCGAATCTGCAAAAAAGACTGGCGGGCATGGGTGGTGCTGACAGAAAAAGAAGACTTCGGCCTGCTTGCCTGCCCTGAGTGAAGTCGAAGGGACTACCGCCAATCACCGGGGTAAAAGACGGACTCAGCTACAACGTCAAACTTTCGGCACAGGCTTTCCACAAGCGTCTCTACCCGTTTTATCTGGCAATCAGTCGGGTAAGCCCGCTGCGGCGGGTCAGCTATAATACAAATACGGATAGTCTGACTGGTTCCGTACCATGTTTGGCCGGGTATGATTGACCATTGTCTTTGCCACTTTTCAGTCGGCTGTATCTGGCCATCACCCCCGCCGAGACCGTTGCAAATAACAAAATGGCAGTTAATATCCTCGTGGTCGGACAAACCTCTCAGCGAAGCCAACTGCTCTACGTTTCCGGCCTTGGTGCCGCTATAGTAAACCTCTATACGCCTCCAACGGTCCGGCGATTGGGAAGACCGGGAGCGAATAGCTTCTTCAACAGGGTCGAGACGCAAATAAGAGGAAAGGCAAAATGGGCCGGCTGAGGGTGGGTTATCGCCCAGAGCCATCAAAACTATGGCCCCGACAGTCATTGAGACCAGCAGTGCCGCTAAAACTTTTGCCACCCTTGGCTGATTTGGCATAATCCTAAACCTGCAAACACCTCGAAAGAACCAGAGATAACGGTTCGACCGTCCTGAGCCCTTCGACGACAAGCTCAGGGCCGAACGGCTCACTGTCAAAGGATTACCCGACGACAGATTGCGATTATCTTAACAAATATACATCGGCAGATGTCAATAAATCACTAAAAATTTTGCTAAAAATTTTGTAATCGAACCGACGAAGGTTCTCACTTGCCCCAACATCCCCAAAAAATAGCAAAACCATCAAAGACTCTGTTGCGCTGCAATTTCTCAAAATGTGAAAACCAAAGAAAGCACCTCACAGCCCGCCTGTTATAAATCCCGTTAGAAATTCCACAAAGGGCAAAAGGACACAAAAATGGAAGATTTCTAACGGGATGAATACATCTTGATTTATAGACCCTAAATACTTATACTGCCTCATGCTGATTCAGTTATTCAACACCAATGACTATCTTGACGATATAGAAACGAATATGAAGAAGTGTCGGTAGAGATTAAATATCGGTAGAGATTAAATATAAGAGGGAGTTACGAAAATGACATCTAAATTTCGTCCACTAACGCCGGAGGAAATTGCCAAGCTAACCGACCAGCTCTGCAGCTGTACCAACTGGTCAAAGCTGCAAGTTGCCGAGGGTTTCAACGCAGGGACAGTTAGAACAACGCACTTTTCCGGTGATGTAAAATTAGGCGTTTTTGAAAAACAAGTAACCTTTCCTAGCGGGGTCGCGAAGCCAGCAGGGATAAGTAACGCTACAATTCACAACTGCACAATCGGAAATAACGTATATATAGGCCAGGTAAGAAATTATATCGCCAACTAT
>CAZZHL010000286.1:0-3173 GCA_964653945.1 uncultured Pirellulales bacterium | reverse complement strand
GCCGATAAAAATTGCTTAAGTTATGACTGTTTAAATGGTTTTCGTTCGCTTATACGCTCGGCTTGTTTAGTAAATTCTACTTGAAATTGATTTCAGCAAGGCGGTTCAGCAAATTACCCCGGGCATCAGTCCTGGATATCTCAATCTTGGTAGGAACTAAGATACCTCCCTTGCCAACCACAGTATAGTCATAGCCGCGAACTGATAAGAAGTTTTTCTCCCCACTATTGGCTAACCAAATTGTATCCACCAGAGAATTTTCTTTGTTTTGTTAGAAAACCACCTCAGACCAATATGGTTTGGCAGGCATCAAATCAAGCTGCATATTACCGGCAGACGGCGCTCCTTGAATTGGTTCATACCAAAATCCTTTTATCTTGACTGGTTTAGGAACTTTGGCAAAAACAAAAGAGCCATCTAAAAAACGCACCGGTGCTGTTGTTATCATAAGCACCGATTCTGCAAAATCATGATAAAAACTTTCAGTTTGTGATGTATCATTCTGTTTATCTGCCTTTATTATACTTAACTGCCCTTCTGACAATCGCCATATTAATTTATTCAGCGGCTCCTGGGCTGAAACCCGAATGGAATTCTTTAATGGGTAAATATCGTAATGATGCTCTGTCAGATAGAAGCTGCCATCCAACCCGTAAAAGGTTACTACACAATTAAATTCCAGCTTTTTTGTTTCTGTCCACGCCTGATGTCCACCGGCTGCTTCAATCGCAGCGGATGCATAATCTGCAATGGTAAAATTAGTGTCGGTCAACCGCTGATAAACCAACGGGGTTTCTATCTTTTGCCGCTCACATCCTGCGAAAGTAAAACATGTCAGAAGAACAAAACAGCTTATTTTCAGATATCGATTAATCATTTTACTTTTGCTCGCATTGTATATTTGCTAATTGTTCCATCAGTGCATACCTTTGGGCAGCGTCTCTGCTGGCAAGTTTCATCAATTCCGCTGCTGCTTCCGGCTTAGACTGTTTTAGTGTTCGATAGCGATTCTCACCGTAGGCATATTCTGCAAAATCAAACGTGGGCGGCTTTGAATCAAGTTGTAGCGGATTTTTACCCTGCTCCTTCAATCGCGGGTCGAATCTGTATAGTGGCCAGTGACCAGTGGCCACTGCCTGTTTCTGATGCTCGTAACCGTTGACAAGATTAAAACCGTGGGCGATACAATGGGCATAAGCGATTATAAGCGAAGGACCGGGATACGCCTCTGCCTCGACAAAGGCCTTGACCGTCTGATTAGGATTTGCACCTAAAGCTATCTTAGCTACATAGATATTGCCATAGACAAAAGCCAATAATCCCAGGTCTTTTTTCGGCCTTGGTTTTCCCGCTGCCGCAAATTTTGCTACTGCTGCTCTTGGCGTGGACTTTGACATCTGTCCACCCGTATTAGAATAGACTTCCGTGTCCAATACCAGCGCATTGACATCGGCCCCGCTGGCTAATACGTGGTCAAGCCCGCCATATCCGATATCATAGGCCCATCCATCACCGCCAAGAGCCCAGACAGATTTCCGCACAAGATAATCTGCAACGCTCAGCAACTTCTTGCATTCCGGGCAATCGCTTTTCTTACATTGCCCTTTGAGTTTATCCACCCTGGCCCGCTGCTTTTCAATTGCATCTTGCTCCGGCTCATTTGCCAATGTGGCCGTTCGGATTTCTTCTGCCAGCTTCGCATCGACACAACCCTTGGCCTTCACTTCGTCTAACAACTCAAGAGAGTATCCTTTGAATTTGTCAACTGTCAGCCGCATACCCATTGCAAACTCAGCGCTATCCTCAAACAAGCTGTTACTCCAGGTCGGCCCCCTGCCGTCTTCTCTTTTCGTATAGGGTGTCGTTGGCAGATTGCCGCCGTATATCGATGAGCAGCCGGTTGCATTTCCAATATAGGCCCTGTCTCCAAATAGTTGGGTCAGCAGCTTCACATAAGGTGTTTCTCCGCAGCCGGCACAGGCGCCGGAATACTCGAATAATGGCTGAACTAACTGACTGCCTTTCACTGTATTTGCCTTGAAAAGCTTTGGGTCTGTATTTGGAATCGACAGGAAATATCTGTAATTCTCACGTTCCTGTTCTCGAAGCGGCTCCTGTAATGTCATATTGATTGCCTTTCGGCCGGTTGGCTTTTTGTTCTGGTCTTTTTCTTCAACTGGGCATCTTACAACACAAGCTCCGCAGCCGGTACAATCCTCCGGTGCAACCTGGACGGTGAATTTCATCCCGGCGTAATCCTTGCCTTTTGCATCTGCACTTTTGAACGCTT
Organism: uncultured Pirellulales bacterium; assembly: GCA_964653945.1. Lineage (GTDB taxonomy): Bacteria > Planctomycetota > Phycisphaerae > Sedimentisphaerales > Anaerobacaceae > CAZBWE01. The sequence goes on along the minus strand of CAZZHL010000286.1, from coordinate 883 downwards.
TCGCTGCATCTTTGAGGTACTTTTCATCGTATGCTTTTATTCTTATAGCAGCATGCGGACATACCAGAGAGCACATCCCGCATTGGATACAAATATCCGGCTCCCACTGTGGGATATCAACAGCAACATTACGTTTTTCGTATTGGGTTGTGCCGCTTGGGAATTTACCATCAGCCGGCATCTTGCTCACCGGCAGTTTATCACCACGAAATGCAATAAGCTCTCCGGTAACACTTTTCACAAAATCGGGAGCATCCTCCGGAACCAATGGACGCATCTTTATTTTACTGGTAACCTTATCAGGAACTTTAACTTCATAAATCTTTTCAAGAGCACCATCAACGGCGGCATTATTCATCTCAACGATCTTCTCACCTTTTCTACCGTAGGTCTTTTTAATAGCACTCTTGATGGCCTTAACCGCTGTATCCTGCAACATAATGTTGCTTATCTTGAAAAAGGCAGTTTGCATAATTACATTGATTCTTGGCCCCAGGCCGATTTCCTGTGCAAGCGAGACTGCATCGATGATGTAGAACTTCAGCTTTTTATCAATTATCTGTTTTTGTACTTCCTGTGGTAAAGTGTCCCAGACCTCGTCCGGGCTGTGACTGCTGGTCAATAAGAACGTTGCGCCTGGACGAGCCGACGAAAGCATGTCATACTTTTCAAGAAAGCTGGGCTTATGGCAGGCAATAAAATCGGCCTTCCCTACCAGGTACGGCCTGCGAATAAGCTCCGGGCCAAATCGTAGATGTGATATGGTCATTGAACCGGCTTTTCTCGAATCATAAACAAAGTAGCCCTGGGCAAAATTATCCGTCTGCTCACCGATGATTTTTATGGAGTTTTTATTTGCACCTACTGTACCATCAGCACCGAG
>CAZZHL010000285.1:0-3175 GCA_964653945.1 uncultured Pirellulales bacterium | reverse complement strand
TCTTTTCAAACAAACCGCACTGCGGCGGCTCAATCAATCCGCACAACACCTCGCCACATCGACAACCGTTTCTTTCCTCGGACAGTGTTTCTATTATGTCAAATCGTTTGAAGGCGTCGAATTGACTGTACTTATCTTTTAATTCAAGTGTGCTTTTTTTAATCTTACCCAGCCCTCGCCAGTAACCGTCCGTCGGCTCGAAGCACTCATCGATAATTTTTTGCGCAGCGGTATTACCCTTCTCGGTCACGACTGCTGTATATATTGATTTTAGTTCAGGCTTGCCTTCCGAAAGCTGCCGGCAGATTTCGCCAAGCCCTTCGATTATTTGTAGCGACTCAAAGCCGGCCACCACGCAAGGCCGACCGAATTCTTCTACAATCTCACCAAAAGCACCATAGCCGATTATCACGCTGACATGCCCGGGGCAAAGAAAGCCGTCTATGTTATTGTTTTTCTCAGACAGTAACGCCCGCATCGCCGGTACGACTAATTTGTGCCCGCTCAAGACACAAAAATTGTCGATATTCTCTGCCGCTGCCTCTTTCACCACCACAGCCGTCGCCGGCGCAGTGGTTTCAAAGCCGACCGCAATAAATACTATTGTCTTATCCGGATTGTCTTTCGCCAATTGAAGTGCATCTTCACTGCTGAGGACCACCTTGACATCGGCCTTTGTCCGCTTTGTTTCAAGCGAGCCGCCTTTGCCGGGAACTCGAATCATATCGCCGTATGTGGCAATTATATAATCTCCTCGGTCAGCTAATCGTAAAACAATATCAATGTAACTTTGGCCGGTAACACAGACCGGACAGCCGGGCCCCGATATTAGTTTGAGCCCTTTGGGTAGAGTTGATTTTACACCGGTACGGAAAATCGCAACCGTATGCGTGCCGCAGACCTCCATTATATTGATTTGCCGCCCTAATCTCTCACAGGCAGCATCCATCAAACTCAATGCTTTATAAATACGTTCGAGCATAGAATCTATCCTGAGATTTTATCCGGCGTCTGGTCGAAATCGGCTATTTCCGCAAGAAGCTGCCAGGTCTCCCTCGCCTCTTTTTCGTCAACAATCGAAATGGCAAAGCCAGCGTGCATCAAAATCAAATCACCCAATTTCGCTTCCGGCAGCAGTGTGGTCTTTGCCCGCCAGCGGTTACCCATCGCATCGACAACCGCGTTGTCTTTCTCCAACTCAACTATTCTTGCCGGTATTGCCAAACACATAATTCGTCTTTCGATTAATCCCGATTCACAGGCCCCGGGCGACGAGATACGAAGCTATTGCCGCCTGGCCGACAGCTACGCCGCCGTCACTGGTCGGAACATCTTTGTTAAATAATACGTTAAAATCACTTTCCTTCAACAGTTTAATAAGACGGTTCGTCAAATACCTGTTACAAAATACCCCGCCGGTTAGCGCAACAGTATCTAATTTCGTATATTCCCTTGCTTGCTTGGCCATCGCTAATAGGCCATTAGCAAGAGTATTGTGGAACTTCGCCGAAATCACGCCCGTATCTTTTTTCGCCTGAATATCAGCGATTAACTGCTCTATCATTTTACACAAATCAAGCTGTACCGGTTCGTCTGTTTTTTCGATAAGCTCAAAATCATAATATTCCTCGACTCCACCTTCAGCAATCGACTCAAGGGCTATCGGCAGTTGCGCATCAGTATTATTGATGCTGCCCAACCCGACCATAGCGGCGACGGCATCGAAGACCCTGCCCAGACTCGAAGTCTCCACCGTATTGAGCCGCTTGTCAATCTGCTCAAGTATAATCTGCTGTTTATTTTTATCCGGCTCAATCTTATCGAGCAGCCATTTGAATTTATCCAATTCAAACCCTTCGCCGTAAGTTTTTTTCAGTAATCCGAGGACAGGCCTTATGGCCTCTTTGCTTGCCTTATCCGCACCGGCCAACTGGTAATAGGCCAGATGGCCGAACCGCTCGAATTTCTCCAAAGACGCGAGCAGGCACTCACAGCCCCAAATCGCTCCATCCGTACCATAGCCGGTCCCGTCACATGCAAGGCCGATGACCTGCCCGCCGTACACTCTGGGCAGGCGGGCCGGCCCTTGCTCGCCTCGCTTCGCGGGCGAAGCGGGCTCGCCGTGCTCAAACAGAACCGATGCAATGTGCGCCCAGTGATGCTGAACCTGGATTGTTTTGATATGTGGCACGGCCATCCTGGCCGTGTCTTCACTCGTCTCGGCGAAACGCCGAGCCGTAGCCGGACGGGCTTGAAGCCCGTGCCACGTTTGGGCATATTGGGTGGATAAATAACCCGGGTGAAGGTCGCATACCACGACCTTCGGCTCGACTTTGTAAAGCCGCTGCAATTGTTTGATTGATTCGATATAGTGATGATAGACCGCCGCATCTTCGAGGTCGCCGTTCTGCTCGCTGCAGATAAGCTGGTTCTGCTTAACGAAGCAGAATGTATTTTTCAAATCTGCGCCAGCCGCGAATATATCCAAGGGGCTGGCCTCTTTCATTATAATGGTATTCGACATAATAGTATTCGGCGCCAATGCCGTCAGGCATGGCCTAGCCAATGGCCTTTCTCCTTTCTTGCCCCCACGTCTTCTTGTCGAAGACAAGAGTGGGGGCTTGGCAGTCTTTAATACGCCCGTTCATTTCTACGGTTCGGGCGGGATATTATAATTCAGCAGCACTACAAAAACAACGCTCCGTTCCTTTGGCTAATCAGGGAGATTCAAAACCGCGAACTCACCATAATACTTCTTCGCCGCCCTGTCATAAGCTCTCGCAGCATCTATTTCATCCTTGAAACTGCCAAGATACATCTTGCTGCCCTTAACTCCTATCCTTGACATCCATTTCTTATCTGAACGTGACCAGCTCACTCCTTTATATCTCGAACTATATTTGCCCTGTTGCTTTCGCTTGTTCCAGCTGTTTTGAGCACACGTTGCAGCCCTTAAATTTACCTTACGATTATCCAGACTATTATGATTGATATGGTCGCAAAACATCCCCTCCGGCACCTTCATTATCGCTCGATGCATTCGTATATCCCTCTGTCTGCCCTTACCCACAGTTACGCATCTGCCGGCATAAAAGCTACGGCCATGTTTCATAGCGTACCATCCGTATTTTCTGAGCCGATAGTAATCATCCGGGTCAACAATTGCGAATTTGCC
>CAZZHL010000284.1:0-3190 GCA_964653945.1 uncultured Pirellulales bacterium | reverse complement strand
ACGGCCAGTTCGCAAAGGTCGATGACGAAGATTACGAATGGCTGTCCCGCTACGATTGGTATGCCTATTACGACCCCCAGCGGGCAATGACCTACGCGGCGCACGACAGGCCGGACGGAAGACGCGTTTTTATGCACGATGTCATTACGGGCCTTGATACCCTCGAAGACGAATCGTGGAATTGACCACAACTTTACACTTTTAACTTTGAACTTTTAACTCCCTCCATCTATAATCTGGCAATGCAAAACTGGACGATACAAAAACTTCTAAACTGGGTTACTGAATACCTTACAGATAAAAGCATCGATTCACCACGATTAAGTGCTGAGCTTCTGCTTAGTCATGTCCTTGGGCTAAAACGAATAGAACTTTACACTCAATTTGACAAACCCGTCTCAAAACAACAATTGGATATACTGCACGATTTAGTAAAACGAGCTGGCCAGCATGAGCCGATTAGTTACCTCACCGGCAAAACCGAATTTTATTCCTTGGAGCTTGGAATTACTCCTGATTGCATGATTCCCCGGCCGGAGACAGAACTGCTCGTTGAGCGTGCCGTCGAATTTCTGCGGAGTCGTACAGGTAAGCAGCCTGCGGTGAGCTTGCCTGCCCTGAGCGAAGTCGAAGGGTCGAATCCGTTTGTTTGCGATTTGTGTACCGGTAGCGGCTGTATTGCAGTTGCAATCGCGAAAAACTTTCAAAATGCTCATATATTTGCAACCGACATCTCTGCTGCTGCTCTTGATATTGCCGCCAAGAATGTCGAAAAGTACCAGCTACAAGACCGAATCACGCTGCTATGTGGCGACTTGTTTGACCCTCTTATTCCACAACTGGATGTGGAAAAGTTCGATTTGATTGTTTGCAATCCGCCTTATGTAAGCGCTACAGAATTTGAAAAGCTAAGCAAAAGCATAAGAGATTATGAACCGAAAGCGGCTTTATATGCTGACCAAGATGGTCTTGATGTGCATCGAAGAATTATCGAAAAGGTAGGTGCGTTCCTGAAGCCCGACGGAGCATTGATTTTGGAATTTGGTTACCGCCAGGGGCAAGCCATCAGAGAATTACTCGAACAAGTTGGGTTTTTCGCTGAAATTACAATCGAGAAAGATACCGGTGATAACGACCGAATAGCAATAGCGAAGAAACTGTCCCGGCAGGGCAATCAATAAAGTATTACAGTGTTAATCCTATAGCTGCCAATTTTTTCTCTGCCGGCTAACTCACCAAGCTCGATAAGAAACGCTATCCCCATGACCTGTCCCCCTATTTTTTCGATGAGTTTACAAGCTGCGGCCATTGTTCCACCCGTAGCCAATAAATCGTCAACCATCAGCACCTTTGCTTTGGGTTTTATAGCATCTCTATGCACTTCCAGAGTGTCGGTACCATATTCCAAATCGTAGCTGACGCTTTCGGTTTTGAAAGGCAGCTTACCTTTTTTTCTTATGGGTACAAAGCCGACGCCAAGCTTTTTTGCGACCGCTGCACCAAAAATAAAACCCCGCGCTTCTACAGCAGCGACATATTCGACGCCCACTTCTGTAAAGCCGGCGCACAAGGCATCTATTGCTGCGGCAAACGCCGCCGGATTTGCCAATAAAGGCGTAATATCGCGAAATAAAATCCCCTTCTTCGGCCAGTCAGGTATGCTGCGAATGTATTTTTCTAAATTAATTCCTTTGGCTTTCATTTTATCTATCATCCCATATTTAAACAAATAAGCTATAGGTTTGCAATTATTTATTATTAGCGTATTAGCGGTGAAATGCAAGTTTTTTTGAATTGCGTATGATGCTAAGGTTCCCGTTTTGCGACGTGGACGCTTTACGGCGCAAAATGGGGTCCCTACTCTTCGTTCATATACTCGTAAAGTTTGGTAAGTCCTATACGACGAATCTGGCGAATTCTCTCTCGTGTCAGGCCTATTTTCTTGCCGATGTCTTTCAGGTTCATCGGTTTGTTTCCATCAAGGCCGTAATGCCACTTCAAGATTTTGGCTTCACGCGGGTCGATTTTGTTAAGTAACCTCAAGGCCTTGGCTTGTTCTTCATCCGCAGCCATTGAATCTTCCGGCTGGCCGGTGTTATGGTCCTCCAAAGTCGCCTCGATCATCTGATTTTCGTCCGTCCCATCGCTGCCGCTGATATCTCCCATGGAGCCGAGAACCTCGACAATACGATTTACAACTTTTGCCTTTCGAAGCGGCATGCCCATTGCGTCGGCCATCTCCTCGACGCTCAGCGTCTTGCCAAGTTTACTATCCAGTTCCGATTTGGTATGCTTCCATTGATTTATCAATGCTACCATGTAAGTAGGAATATGTACCGGCTGAACGTTTTCCAGCAGCGCACGCTTGATGCTTTGCTTTATCCACCATGCGGCATACGTACTGAAGCGAACTCCACGGTCTGGGTCAAAATAATCAACGGCCTTTATAAGGCCGAGATTGCCCTCCTCAATCAAATCACCAAGACTCATTGCTCGCCCGCCATATTTCTTGGCGATGTTAACGACCAGCCGAAGATTGCTTCGCACCAATTGCTCTCTGGCCCATGGGTCGTTTTTTTCAACGACCAGCGTACCTAAAGAGTGCTCCTGCTCTTCCGTCAGCAGTGATGCTTCGTCAATCTCCTGCAGGTATTCTTTTATGGTTGCGTCAAATGCTATAGCTCACTCCCGCCCGGCCAAAGGTCTTTCCGCCTTCGCCGAGGCTTCGGCGGACAAGTCGACCTTGGTCATAAGGGCAAATTCAGTTTCTACCTTACCTTCTCTTTTTATAGGACGAATGCCTTGCTCCTGCATAAATCCATTTGAGAATATCGGTTAAATGTGTCTGTGGGTTTACCCCGTTAGAAAAATTAAGGTTAATCAGTGTTTAACCCGTTAGAAACTTTTTCTTTTCGCTTTCTAACGGGGTTTATCTTGTTAGAAATTTTCCTTTTTATCTCTGGGCGGAGAAAAGAGATTCACGATGTGATATAAAACAACCGGGGCCTACATCGGATTAACCGATGTAGGCCCCGAACAGATGCAAATTTAACGGCTTATCAACAGCGCTGTATCAAAGCTGCTGAAATAAGGCATCCTGATTAGGGATCCCATGTTGGCCAAACCTGCGTTTCGCCCCAATGGTTGGCTAATACAGCAAAATCCTTGAAGTTAATCGTCTCAGGATTTT
>CAZZHL010000283.1:0-3224 GCA_964653945.1 uncultured Pirellulales bacterium | reverse complement strand
GACCTACTATTGCGATTCTTGCGGCACTGGTTATTTTTAGCGCTGCAGCACCATACTTTTCCGCTGCATCTGCGAGTTTACGCAGAGTCACCGGCTGAACAACTCCACACGGAATATGCGGTGCAACCGCATACGTGCATTTATCGCGCTGAATGATTACTCCCTTTTCGCCATCCTTTAACATTTTGATTACCTCCCATTTAAAAATTCACAAATAACTCCAGCGCCATCTCGTGGCCTTTTGATGTCTTAAACACCTTATTGATAACGGCCTGAAGCTGCTCCTTGTTTTTATCCTTATATTCCTCAGGGATGTTTACCAGCCAATCCGCATCCCACACACATCTAAATTCCAATGTATCTATGCCTTTGGCGCTATGGTGGTTTGCGATGATTTTACACATATGCTCGACCACTTCATCGCCTAACTGGTAATTCTTCAAAATCTTTTCAGCTATCGGCGGACCTTCAATCTCCTGGTACTTGCCTGCTGAAGAACCATACTTCCGCTGCGCCTCGTGAATCCCGATATCATGCAAAATCGCAGCCGCCTTGACCACCAGAGGGTCACCACCCTCGGCCTCCTGTATCTGCTCGGCATAATTTAATACAGAAAGCGCATGCTCAATCCGCCTCTGGTCTTCGCCGAATACTTTTTTCATCTCATCAATGAGTTTATCTCGAATAATACTTATGTTCTTTACAGAAGAAACCCCAACACACTGCTCGGCATACTGACACCACTCTGCACAGCCAAGGTCTATCTTCGGATTAACAATTACATGTTTACACCTGATGCACCTTAGTTTCGGCTCATCCTTGAAAAACTCCATTGGCTGGCCGCAGTTTGCGCACTTCAACTCGAAGATATCCTCCGGCTTCCAAAATCTCTGGTCTTGTCCCGGACATCTGAGCATATAGCCGTCTTTTTCTAATCAATTCGAATAAAATTCGCTTCCAGCTGGGATATCAATCTGTTTTTGAAATCCCTTATCGGACCCAAACCGATACTCACGCAGGCCTTTTAGTATTACTTCACTATCATCTACGGTTATTTCAATACCCTGTTCGGGATTTCTCTTGCGGATTATATTAGCTAAGAGAAAGGCCTTTTCCAGCCCATCACCGGTCTTGTAGTTTGCCACCTCGTCCGGCTGAGCCAATCGCTTACCATCGTAAATCGACGCATTTTCCATCTTCTCAAGCTGCGCATGAATCTGCTCAATTGACATCGTTTCTGTCCTTTGGATTGATACCGGATTACGTTCCACTGCCGCCTTTACAAACGGCACCCAGTCACAGCTTTGCATATCGCGATACGCATAAAAGGCAAGGTCGGCTGTCGCGTTGCTTCGGCGGAGTTCCTGCAGATAGTTAATTATCTGTTCCCTGCTCTGCTCGACAGTTATTTCAATCGGTTCTGCTGGAAGAAAATTTTTGTCCAAACTCGGCAACTTCGCTTCGATATGCACAAAGTCAGCAAGTTTATCAACAAACTCCTGTGCATCAGGAATGACCGGCTCAACAAAACTTCTTAATGCCGCTTTACCATCCGCGTTTCTCACGTCAACCTTTTGTTTTTGGATAAATTCTTCAAGTTTATCGCAGCGAATCCTGCCAGGCAACTCGTATGGCACAAAATCTTCATCGGATACTTCAGCAAGAAGTTTCTCGTGCGTTTTATCTGCTATTTTGAAATTACTTCCATGCTCGTAGTGAAACAACGCCTCAGCTTTTAAGAATTGTGGTTGGCCGTGACATTCACGGCAGAGCTGAAAGTATTTTTGGTAGTCCCGATAGGTCCTCAGAAAACCCGCAACAGCGGAAATCGACAGCTCCTCCGAAAGATATGAACCGAGTTTACAGGCAAAATCCTGATAGAGCTTCTTATCTATAGTCGCATCCTTGTATAAACAGTGTATATAGCCGGATGGATGGGCGACAATCGTTACGTTTTCATTGCGTAATGCACGCCGCGCCTTGTTGGATATGGCTGTGCCGTTGAACCACATCGTTTTCGTAACTAATCTTCTGTTGTTGGTCAAAATCCCATCCTGCAAATCGATGAAATTCTGCGAATGCAGCGGCGTCAGTATCATATAAATATCTTCAAGAGCAATTCCGCAGACAATAAACGCCGCCGCCACGTAAAGCCCTGCAAGGGATACGCACTCCCCCGCCGCTGTTTTGTAACCGGCTTTTAGACGAAAGGCGTTCATCGCCTCGACTGTCTCCGTCTTCCAGTAAGGTATCACGTCGTCATTATACTTATCCAGGCCGAAATGCCTGCGGATATCAACGTCGAAGTAATACTTGTCGCCGTGATAGCCGAAAAGCGCATTACTTTTGGCGATATCGTCCGGTGAAATAAATTTTTCAAACCTTTTAAGCTCCGTGGCCTTACTGGTAAGCCCCCACGTCTCCAGGTCGAGGTTGAAATCGTACTCATCCATTATAAATTGCCTCAGCCGCATCAATTTCCTGTAGCTGCTTTTACCTTCGAGTTTTTTGAAGCAATCCAGCTGTCGCCACTGCCAAATAACAGGGCTCATAATATTGGCCAGGACCAGACTGTGCATAAGCTCTGGAAAGACAAAGATTTCCATGTCAGAAAGCGTTATCGCAGATGAGCGTTTTTCCAGCAGCTCAGCATCCATTTTTATTAGCCCCAATTAAAAGCTTCCCCAAAACACAAAATGTCATTCCTGCGCAAGCAGGAATCCATTTCTTACGTTATAGACCCCTGCTTTCGCAGGGGTGACAGTTTTGAGATAGTTACTTAGCCAACATTATTCAATCAATCAGCAATTAACTAATCAACTAATTCTCGTCCAAACTCCCCGGCAGCGTTTCTACATACGCCCTGATTCGGTCCCGTGTTCTTCTAAAGGCGGTCATAATCTCCTGCTCGGTACCAAACATAAAAGAAGGGTCATCAAATCCCCTGTGAATCATCTTTGCCTTGCCGGGGAATACCGGGCAATTGTATAGTGAGCTTGTCGAACCTAGCTCTCTGACATTATCGCATAGAGTAATTACATAATCAAAGTCTATCCCCTGCAAATCATCGATATGCTTGGAATACTGCTGTGAAATATCAACTCCCGCCTCTGCCATAACCTCTGCCGCCCTTGAACTAAGCCCAGCCGGAATTATCCCCGCGGAGTACGCATCGATGACATCGTCTTTTAAGTGCCTTGCCCAGCCCTCCGCTATCTGGCTGC
>CAZZHL010000282.1:0-3225 GCA_964653945.1 uncultured Pirellulales bacterium | reverse complement strand
CGAGAGTATATGAGCCGAACAGTGGGCGGGCGATGGAAATCCTTACTACTGAGCCGGGCTTGCAACTCTATACGGCCAACTGGCTAAGCGGCCCCGGCAAATCCGGCAAACCGTATAAAAAACATTACGCCTTCTGTCTGGAGACGCAGCACTTCCCGGACTCACCGAATAAACCCGAATTCCCATCTGTCGTTCTCAATCCGGGCCAAAAGTACTCCACAGTAACTGTTCACAAGTTCTCTGCCAAGTAATTGTAAATAGTGAATTGAAAAGGGATTCGTAAATGGCGCTACTACTAGGATACGATGTTGGAAGCTCGTCGATAAAAGCAACGCTGATGGACGCCGATACGGGCAAAGTGCTGGCAGCGGCGACCTCGCCTGATAAAGAATTAGAGATTATAGCAGAAAAGTTCGGCTGGGCCGAGCAACATCCTCGCATCTGGTGGGAGCACGTCTTAAAAACAATCCAAAAAATTAAATCTAAGGTTGATTTTGATGCGTCCGATGTTAAAGCGATTGGGATTTCTTACCAGATGCACGGGCTGGTTGCGGTGGATAAAAATAAAGAGGTCCTAAGACCTTCGATAATCTGGTGCGATAGCCGTGCCGTGCAAATCGGTGAAAAAGCAGCAAAAGAAATTGGCGAAGAAACGTGCCTCAAGAATTCGCTGAACCTGCCCGGCAATTTCACCGCCTCGAAATTAAAATGGGTCAAGGAAAATGAGCCGAAGATTTATTCCAAAATTTACAAAATAATGCTGCCCGGCGATTATGTCGCAATGAAGATGACCGACGAGATAAAAACAACTCCATCAGGTTTGTCTGAAGGGATAATGTGGAATTTTCAAAAGCAATCTCTGGCAAAATTCCTGCTGGATTATTACGGAATTTCCGAAGAGCTGGTTGCTGACGTTGTTCCGACTTTCTCAGTCCAGGGTGAACTTACCAAACAAGCAGCCGACGAGCTGGGATTAAAAGCCGGCACAAAAATATCCTATAGAGCAGGAGACCAGCCCAACAATGCACTATCTCTTAATGTTTTGAATCCAGGTGAAATAGCAGCTACAGCCGGCACATCGGGCGTAGTTTATGGCATTACCGAAAAGAGCGACTACGACAGTAAATCAAGGGTCAATACATTTGTTCACGTCAACCACACAGCAAAAGCTCCGAGATATGGCGTGCTGTTGTGCTTGAACGGCACGGGAATCTTGAATAGCTGGCTGAAGCACAATGCTATGGGCTTGGCCATCCCTAACGGGACCGATGGGCTTGATTATGACCAGATGAATAAATTAGCCGGCGGTGTTGAAGTAGGCAGTGACGGACTTGTGATTCTACCTTATGGAAATGGGGCTGAGAGGACACTGGAAAATAAAAACCTTGGCGCATCGATTCACGGCTTGAACTTTAATATCCATAAAAGGGCACATCTTCTGCGGGCAGCACAGGAGGGTATTGTTTTTGCATTAAATTATGGGCTGGGGATAATGCGGCAGACAGGGGTCCAGGTAAAAACCGTTCGAGCAGGGCACGCTAATATGTTTTTAAGTTCATTGTTTGCCGAAGCGTTTGCGACGGTCACAGGTGCAACGGTAGAATTATATAACACCGATGGCTCTCAAGGTGCTGCCAGAGGTGCGGGCATCGGTGCCGGAATCTATAAAGACCCGGAAGATGCCTTCGCAGGTCTGCAGCCCGTTAGGACAATCGAGCCAAATGAAAACTTGACTTCTGCTTATCAGCAAGCATATAAAAGATGGGAAGACATTTTGAAGGAGCAATTATGAGTTCGGCGATATCACAGCTTATGGTCGGGTTGATTAGGTTGAGGATGTTTTCCAGGCTTATATTTGCGTTTTTTTGAACTTATATAAAAAACAAAATCTTTCAAGAATATCCTTCTCCAATGGGTACCTAAAAGATCGTAAGGGACTTTTCGGACGTCGATCCTAATTAAATTCTCTCTTGAACGAAGAGATGGATCTGTGACACTAACTCCCTTATCTAAACCAATTTTCTTAAGTAGAGCTTGAAAGTCTCTCAGTAATTTAGATGCATCATGTGGTATGCTAATACCCATACGTAACGAACTGAATATCTTCTTGCCGCCCCGTGTTCTATATATGCCATCACTGGCACTTATTCTGCTTTTAAGGACGCAATAGCCTTTCACAAATGATTTTATAACCTCCGTATCTTTAGAACGTACAATCGACTTTGGAATAAAAGGAATCACTTTGCCACGGGTTGTTTCAATATTCAATTTTCTTATCTGATCAAAAACAACTGACTTTTTGTCGAATGCGACCACAATCTGAAAATGATACCCATCAACGTGCCGTGTTAATATTTTATCATTGCTGGACAATTGTTTGAAAAAAGTAGTAAGATTCTCAGAGATCCTCTGGACATCCTTCCTATGAGCATCAAATTGGGAGATTTTATAGTCACTTATATCTGGATTATAGTAATAACCTTCGAATTTAGCTCCTCGGTTTGCAAGCCCCCTTTGCAACTCTATTACCAACTTTCTCCTTTTAAAGTCAATTTTGCTATTAGCGCTTATAAGCCCCAAAAAATAAGCAAACTCTGGATTGGACACATCCTTTTTAGTTTGAATTATATTAAAAGCTTTATCTTCTATCTCCTTCCTCAGTTTTTGGAGTTTTTTACTTTTGACAGCATTTTGACGGGTATTTGTCAAGAATACTTTCTCGTAAGCATCTAGCAGTTGGGGGTAATTCAAAACATTAAACGAGAAATCAGCCGTCCAGAGGTCGTCAAAAAACTTAACAAACCCTTCAAACCGTTCATCTAACTTATCTGACAAACTAAGATTGCACTCTATGTTGTTTTTGAGGCCACCGAGAGTGAAATTAGACGATCCAATAATCACACGGTAGTATCGAGTGTCGTGGAAAAGATAAAACTTTGGATGGTAATGACTCGGCACGCCCCGGCCTGATGCTTCAGGCCTAATAAAAACTTTACACTCTGAATCACCAGGAATGGTTGCAAGCTCCTCTATCAGCCTCTTTTCTGTGATGAACTCCTCTATATCAAAAAGTGCTCTCACCCTCCCATTTCTTCTCAGAAATATTTCAAATGAATTCCTGAGCAACTCAAATGCACCGTAGGAACCATAGGCACTTCCAATGTATACGCTCTCGGCCCACCCTAAAGCTTCCTTGACGGCTTTGTAGAAACTAACATCAGAATT
>CAZZHL010000281.1:0-3225 GCA_964653945.1 uncultured Pirellulales bacterium | reverse complement strand
AGTTCCGCTGCCTTTTCCTTAACGAACGAAATCTATATATATTATATCGAAAAAAATCTATGGTTTCAATGCTAAAAATGAAAAAACTGGTTCTTTAATGTGTATTTCAGCATTTTTTGGCAAGATAGCCGCGAATAAGACAGCCAAGGAAAGCGAAGCCGAACGGCACCAAAGCCGAACAGCAAAATGTAGTGGATCCAAAAAGTCAACTTGCTGCTCTATTCTTCCCCTCTCTCTATTTTTCTTCTCTCCTCATCTTCTCTCTCTATTTCTACTCTCTCGTGAAGTAAAACTATGATAAAGAATGTTATAAAAGCCGCAGCAATTGGTTTAGCAATAGTAGGATAATCTGATTCTGACACCATTTCAATTATGAACCAGACCACACCAAAAGTAAACATAGGACAATATAGTGCGTGATACCACTTTTCTTTTTCCATGTCTTTCCTCCAGAAAATTGATATTGTTTTGTGACGCACTCAAAAGAGCATTGTATTCCTCTGCACCTATCAAATGCTTTAGCTCCCTCCAAAGCCGGGATGTATTATACACTTTTTGACGCTAAAATGCAAGAACTTTTCGTGCGGGTGGTTGTCTTAATGTGCGAGGGTGCATTCAATGATATCTAAAGAAGAAAAAATTTTTACAAAAATTGAAAATTTATCCTATTTTTTGGGGTGTTTTCGCCTAATCATTATGGGTAGTAATGCTACTCTAACTGTAAATTTTATTTTTTGGGAGATAACGTATGAAGCTAACGGAAGACCAAATCAAAGCAATCGAGAAAGCGGCTGACTCGCTAGAAAAGTGGGCGGACAACCAATCGTACAATCCTCCATCCGCAACGAAAGTCGAACTTACACCGAGTTGGTGCTACAAAAAAGTGATAATGCTGCTACTCGGAAAAACTAACATAGGGTCTAAAGTGGAGAAAGACTTTGCTGCGCTTGACAGACTACATGAAGAATACGGAAGTTGGCGCTCCAAATCTATTACTGGGGATAACGAGGAGGAGTTTACGATGCTAGTCGACAGTTTTAAGGGTGCTCTTTATGACCTCGCTGACACACTTCGGCAAATCGCTCAGAGCGCCAGAGAAGAGTTAGTGTCCGAAAAGCCAGCAGAAACAGGGCGGGATACTACTCCTGCCAAACACTGGGGAATATGGACTTGGCTTGGTAAGATAATTGAAAAAGGATTATATATATTCACAAAGAGTTTTTGGGAGACACTTTTTGAGAGAATGTGGCCTAAGTGAATCCCGTTTCATCGGTTTCTAAGCCTGCTCAATCAAGACGGTTGCGCCGCTTCGTACCTTTGTCAACCCTGACCAGTCGCCTTTCATTTTGCCTATGATATTT
Organism: uncultured Pirellulales bacterium; assembly: GCA_964653945.1. Taxonomy (GTDB): domain Bacteria; phylum Planctomycetota; class Phycisphaerae; order Sedimentisphaerales; family Anaerobacaceae; genus CAZBWE01. The sequence continues at coordinate 1,864 of CAZZHL010000281.1, read as the reverse complement.
ACCGCTGAAGCAGCCCGAATCTCATCGCCTACGGAAGCCGGTGTCGGCCCGAAAAACATGCAGAACGCATTGCCATCCGGCCAGTATCCCAACTCACCCGCATCTACAACTTCGCGACTGTCTTTTTCAAGCTCGGCCTCAACATCTATCGAAAAATATATCTCCTGGCCCCAACGGTTGGCTCCGGCTTTTATTGGCAGAGCTTCGTATATCAATTTCGCAGTCGCACTGTCGTTTAGCTGAGCTTTGACCTCAACATCTCCCGCCGTGATTTTTATATCCTTTTCGTCTGGGCGACGAAGTCTGACCGATGGCATTTTTGGACTCCTGTCAATTTTAAATTCTCAAAACACCGGCGGCGCGGAGCTTCGAATGCTTGATAGCCAATAAAACATCGTTGGCCTGGGTCAGTGGAAATTCCTCAATGGTCGGGACTATCGGAATTTGAGCAGCCAAGGGCAAAAATTCCTCGGCATCTGCCCGTGTAACATTAGCAACACTTTTTATTTCTCTCTCTAACCAGAGATACTCGGCATAATCCAGGGCGGGAACAGGCGTCTCCTTGCGAATTGCATTTATCACCAGCCGTCCTCCTCTATCCAAAACAGCCAGGGCATCACGCACGCACTCGCCAACCGGCGTGAAATCCATCACCCTGTTTAACTTCGCAGGAGGTTCGTCCCCCGAACGGCCGGTCCACTCGGCACCAAGGTTTTCAGCTAACTTCGCGTGCTCGGCTGTCTTGGTAAAGACAAAAACGGGACTATTGGGAAATTTATGCTTTATTATCTGAATGACGATGTGCGCCGAAGCCCCGAATCCGAACAGGCCGATTTTTTGACCATCGGTAATTTCCGCAAGCCGCAATGTGCGATATCCGATTACGCCGGCACATAAAAGCGGAGCTGCCTGGGCATCCGAAAACTTATCAGGAATATGGTATGCAAAGTCCTCGCAGATTTTCATATATTCCGCATAGCCGCCATCGGCATCTTTGCCGGTCCATTTGGCACTTTTGCAAAGGTTCTCCTGGCCCGTCCGGCAAAAATCACACTTGCCACAGGCCCAATACAGCCAGGTTACCCCCACACGGTCATCGAGATTAAACTTAGTTACGGCCTTTCCTTTATCAGCCACTTTTCCTACTACCTGATGACCCGGCACTATAGGAAATCTGCTCGGCTTTAATCTTCCTTCGGCCTCATCGAGGTCTGTATGACAGGCCCCACAAACAGAGACTTTAATCAGAATCTCATTATCAGCAGGGGAGGGTGTTGGCAAATCAGCTATCTTTAAATGCTTCTCTTCAGCCGATGCGCTTTTGGTTAGTATCATCGCCTTCATCCCGTTAGACATTTCTATCTCCTCACATACTCTTGCCCATTAGAGACACATGGTTTCTCGTCCTGTGAATGTCTAACGGGATTCATTTTAAACTTTCCTTGTGCTCTGTAGAAAAAACCATAGGTCATTTCGACCGAAGCCCCTGCTCCTGTCTTCCGGCAGGAAGACACGGGGGCGAAGTGGAGAAATCTTTTTGAAACAGATTTCTCGGCTCACCTTCGGCTCGCTCGCAATGACGGTTTCCAGTATAATGTTTTCTACGGAGCAATTTCCATTTTAAGCTGGTTCTCGAAGACCTGATAGCTATCCTGCCCATATAGACAAAAAACAACCCTTTCAATGCCGGTTTTACTTTTAAGATAATCGATAGTTGCCCTGAGCATTATCTCGGCGCACTTCTGGATTGGAAAGCCGAATACACCGGTACTAATTGCAGGAAAAGAGATACTTTTTAGATTATTTTTCTCAGCCACTTTAAGTGATTTGAGCGTCGCATCTTTTAGCTTTTCATCTTCGTTAC
>CAZZHL010000280.1:0-3231 GCA_964653945.1 uncultured Pirellulales bacterium | reverse complement strand
GGATTATGCCGATATCGAGGATATGCTGGAAATCGACCAGTCGGTGCGAAACCAGATAGAAGTAAGCCAGAGCGAAAAGGTTGCAAAAGAGATTATGGAACGTCTGCCAAGGGATGAATCTGAGATTGAAAGTATGATTCAAACCGGCTACTCGCTTGCTCAAAGGATGAGCTGGGATGCAGTGGTGAAAAACTATTTATTGAAGAATTTCCTAAAAGAACCGCAGGAAGTGCACATCTAAGGCATCTACATAAAAAATCAGAAGACAGGGATTTCCGACTTGCGATTCCGCCAGACGGACGACGGACTAGTTTCGGTTGTCGATTTTGTAAGTTACAAGAGAAAACAAAATAGGTTTCAATGGTTTCCCATCCATAGTTCTTCATTTTCAGGCATTGAGTTTTCTTTTCATAAGAATCACTCCCAGAAACAGAAGCCATAAAGTCGCTGGCTCAGGGACTATGACGCCCTCGACAATCAGAGTTGCGCTATTCAAAGCAATAAAACCATGCTTGATGAACATACCATCTGATAAAATCGGTTCCGTATATTCAATTGTGATTGTGCTTTGGCCATCCAAGAGTTCCAGCCAGGGCATAGTCCCAAAATCAGACTGGCAGTCGAAAGGTTCCGGGGCTGGATAAGTTGTCCCCCCAGAAACAACGTCTGTAAAACGCCAATCGAAAGGTTTTCCTAAGACAGCAAAAGTTCCTGCGCTACAAGGAAGTGGTTCGTCAGGATTGCTATACTTTATTGCCAGCCCCGCGGTAATCTCGCCAGACCAGTCCATATATACGCTGTCTATCTCCACGAATTCTACTCCCCAGGTCAAAGTCTGTTTGCCAATACTGCGCATCCCAGTTAAATTCTGTTGGGCAGCCTAAATCAAATAAATTAACTTCAACAATATCCGCTCTAACTGGGCAAACCATAAACAACATTAATGCTAATAGAATTGTTATTATTTCCTTTCTAAGCATGACTTTACCTCCTCTGCTACTCTGCCCCTGCGTCTTCCTGTCGCCTGCTGCCTCGACTTGCGTCGAAAGACGCAGAGGCAAGGAAGACAGAGGCAGGGGCTTCGGTCGAAATGACGTGGGTTCTTTTCTACAAAGCATAAACTAAACAAAATTTAGCTTTTTTCAGTTGCTTTTTTTGCTGCAAAATAGTAATATACTTGACTGCCTGCCGGAAGGTGATTAGACTGTTTGGTTGTGGGCAAGTCAGGTGCAAAACCGGTGATAGGGATTTTGGGCGGTGTCTGCTCAGGCAAGAGCACCGTTGCGGCAGAGTTTGCAAAATTAGGTTGCGCAGTTATCGATGCCGACAAGATTGCCCATGAGCTACTTACCGGAAAAGACGTAAAAAAAAAGGTTGTGGCCACTTTTGGGACAGGCATCCTGGATACTGCCGGAGGGATTGACAAAAAGAAATTGGCTGATATAGTCTTTACCGATGTCGATAAGCTTTCATCGCTTAACAGGATAATCCACCCTCTTGTTCTGGAGCGGGCAGAGGAGCTTATAAGGCAATATAATAGCCAAAATCAGGTCAAAGCGATTGTGCTTGATATGCCGCTATTGGTCGAGGTTGGCTGGGAAAAACGATGTGATAAACTAATTTTTGTGGAGTGTAAATGGCAATTAAGGGTCGAAAGAGCCAAAAAAATGGGGCTTTTTGACGAAAATCAGCTTGAGATTCGAGAAAATTTTCAAATTTCTCTTGACAATAAAGCCCATCTTACCGATAATATCATCAATAACAATTCTGGGTTTTCGGCGTTAGCTAAGCAAGTCGTTGATACCTTCTCTTATATAGTAGATGGTGGGTAAGTGGAGTTAATAGCAAAGGACTTGTATTAGTTTTACCCGTTTTTGATAATATAGATTTTGTTTCTACTATCCAAAACTCAAATCTTGTTAGGTACCTGTAGGAAAGTTATCGTATAAAATCACAAATTTCTGTAAGTAGAATAAGGAGTAAAGATGGCTAAAACAGCTTCAAGAACCAGAAGGAACTCACCTAAAAAACGCAAAATGACAAAGAAAAGGACTGACGTAGAAAGAGAAGCCGCTGCTGAACAAGTAAAACAGGACGACCCGGCTGCAGCTACGGCTGAGGAAGATGTTAGTGTAGAGACTGCAGAGCAAGACCATGAAATGACGGATGAAGAGTCCACCCATGCCAAATATGAACGGATAAAAAAAGGCGAGCTGTATTTGACTGATTTGCAGAAACTGACGGTGTCAGAACTGCATGATATTGCCAAGAAAGAACAGATTATCGAGTACAGTGCTCTTAAAAAGCAGGATTTGATTTTCAGAATTCTCAAAGAGCGTATTCGCCAGAATGGGTTGATGTACGGCGAAGGTGTGCTGGAAGTTCTTCCGGACGGTTATGGTTTTCTGCGAAATACGAATTATAACTATTTGTCGTCATCTGACGACATCTATGTATCACCGTCTCAAATCAGGCGTTTTGGCCTGCGTACAGGAAACATTGTATCAGGGCAAATCAGGCCCCCGAAAGATTCCGAGAAGTATTTTGCTCTTCTACGCGTTGAGGCGATTAATTTTGAGAACCCTGATAACCTTGCGGAAAAGGTGGTGTTCAGCGATTTAACGCCATTGCATCCGGAGGGACGTTTGATACTTGAGACCACGTCGGAAGAGTTAAATATGCGAATATTCGATTTGGTAACACCGGTTGGGAAAGGTCAGCGAGGACTGATAGTCGCTGCGCCGCGAACCGGTAAAACAATCCTGCTGCAAAAAATGGCAAACGCCATCAGTACAAACCATCCCGAGGTAAGACTGATAGTGCTGCTGATTGACGAACGGCCGGAAGAAGTTACGGAAATGGAACGGAAAACCGCTGAAGATGTAGAAGTTATAAGCTCGACTTTTGATGAACCAGCTGCACGGCATTGTCAGGTGGCTGAAGTGGTAATCGAAAAGGCAAAGCGTATGGTTGAGTACGGTCAAGATGTGGTAATCCTGCTGGACTCAATAACACGTCTTGCCCGCGCCTATAACAGTGAGATGCCGCACTCCGGCAGAATCCTGACCGGCGGTGTTGATGCCAGTGCGATGCAGATGCCTAAGAAATTTTTCGGTGCAGCGAGGAACGTTGAAGAAGGTGGGTCTTTGAGCATTTTCGCAACTGCACTGATTGATACCGGCTCGAAAATGGACGAGGTAATCTTTGAAGAGTTCAAGGCAACCGGAAATA
>CAZZHL010000279.1:0-3240 GCA_964653945.1 uncultured Pirellulales bacterium | reverse complement strand
CATCTATTGCCTTACTGCAGGCGTACGACCATCGGGACAAACTTGTGCTGCCGAGTACTATGTCGTCATCTTCTCGGAAAGGGACTGCTTCACTTTTGCCGTAGACTTCGCTGCTTGATGCAATGAGAATTTTCCTGCCGAACTTATTGCACGCTTCGAGCACTACCTCAGTGCCGCTGATATTTGTCTCTATAGTGTGTACGGGCCTGTCGGCTATGAGCTGGACACCGACTGCCGCAGCAAGGTGAAATACGACGTCGCCTCGCTCTACGAGCGTCTCCATCAGCTCAGTATTGCGGACGTCCCCTTCAACGAAATCGAACCTTCGATTGGCTTTGAAAGCTTCGATGTTCTTTAAGCTGCCGGTGCTGAGATTATCAATGGCAATTACCTTATTGCCATCCTTGAGCAGCCGCTCGGCCAGATGAGAACCAATAAAACCCGCACCACCTGTAATAAGTGCTTTCACCGTTGTCCTTATAAGACCATCCCTAAAATTTTATAAACCCTGTTAGAAAGCTCATGTAGTTTTTTTAATCCTACCCAGCGCTATGTATTTTTTACCCCTTCAATGGAGGAGCTTTCTTTCTAACTGGGTAAAGGATAACTGTTATTAACCAGCTATCAATAATTACAAGATTTTTAATAGACTCCGTCCCCGTCGGCTGCGCCAAAAAACACAAACACAGCCCCCTTGTATTTACCTTTTTCTGCGGAGACTTCTTTTAGCAGCCAGTCCCGCACTAAAACCACAATTTTGCTTACCAGCCATAAGTACATGTGGACTTATTCTGTTTTGCTGCGTTTGGGTGCGGGATGACCAACAGCCTTCGTATAGCATAAGTATCGGCAAATAAAGAACATAGCTTTAATTAGGGCATTCCTCCGATGAATTCATATTACCGATTTTACGTAAAAGACTATACGCCCCCAGAGCCCGATAAGTTCATAATGCACAACGCATCTTCAGAGTTAAAAATCGCTTTATTATCGGCCGATTATATTAAATATAAATCCTTAAGAACAACGCTTTTTTATAGGACTTTATATCGAAACTTAGGTCTAAATATCGAGTATTATATTTCTTTGCAGGATGGTATTGAGAGGTAGCATTTCAATCTACCCCACAAAACAGCAGTATGGATTATTCCAGTTAAAACCGTGTGCCGAGCGAAACACAATGAGCGCAAAATTTAATCGCATTTGGTATTATGCCTGAGGAGGTAGATTTAAAGCCCTGTTTCGGTGGAACTACGATAGATTGTGGACTAAGCATTTTCGAGATTGCCACGTTAAGAGTGAGGGTTTATACTTTTCAGTATGCTAAAGAAAATACTCGGTTTCTATACGAAGTTTTTTGCCGTATGGGTACTTCTCTTCGGAATAATTGCGTACTTTTTTCCAAATCCCTTTGTTGCTTTGGGGCCGGCAATGGACTGGTTTTTTGCCCTGACGATGTTTGGTATTGGAGCGGTACTCCAAGTCAAAGATTTCAAAAGGATTGCGGCCAAGCCAAGCATCGTTTTAATCGGTTCGTGTGCCCAGTTTATTATTATGCCGCTGGGAGCATTTGTTCTGGCGAAGCTATTCAGGCTTCCGCCGGAAATCGCGGTCGGGTTGATACTTACCGGCTCGGCGCCAGGAGCGATGGCCAGCAATGTAATGAGCTATATTGCCAAAGCGGACACGGCATATTCCGTATCCCTTACAACAGTATCAACGCTATTGTGTCCTATACTTACGCCGGGACTGACATTTATTTTGGCGGGGTCGGCTCTGCCAGTTCCTATTTTGAAAATGGTCATTAGCGTTATTCAGATGGTGATAGTGCCATTGTTTATAGGATTTGGAGTGAGGTATTATTTCAAAGACAAAATCCAAAAAGTTCTGGAGATATTCCCTGCGATATCGGTCACGTTTATCATATTTATCTGCTCACTGGTAATAGCCCTTAACAGAAATTACCTGGCTAAGGTAACATTGCTGATTTTAGCTGCGGGCGTGATACTAAATATTTATGGTATGTTGGCCGGTTACGGTGTGGGGTCGTTTTTTCGGATGGAGATTCGCAGAAGAAGGACATTGGCGATTGAGATTGGCATGCAGAATGCCGGCTTAGGAACGGTTCTGGCGTTGAAGCATTTCGGCGAGAAAGCAGCGATGCCGGCGGCGATTTTCGTGTTTATCTGCATTATTACGGCGTCTATTATGGCGGAGGTATGGCAGAAAAGACCGGTTGCAGCAGTGGCAGAATAAATAACATGTATTAGTGAAATATGGTTGTTTTTTCTCGATAAAAGGTATATAATATGAATTCAGCATTTAGATTCATAAGTTGAAGGGGGCAGTCTTTTTTTTGACTGCCTCTTGCTTATGTAAGCGTGTTTCGATTATTAATTGTGGCTTAGGAGAGGTTTAATATGGGTTGTAATTTAGCTATTGCAGGAGTAACAGGTGCAGTAGGACAGGAATTTCTGAGAATCCTGAAAGAGCGGGATTTTCCATTTGATTCGATAAAAATGCTGGCAAGCATTCGCTCAGCCGGCAAGAAAATCGAATTCAAAGGCAAAGAATATATCGTTGAAGAAATGAACGAGGAGAGTTTTGCGAAGATTGACATCGCATTATTCAGTGCCGGTGCAGCGCGAAGCAAGGAATTTGCGCCCGTAGCGGTTAAGTCAGGTACGGTTGTGGTGGATAACTCATCGGCCTTTAGAATGGACCCGCAAGTCCCGCTGGTAATTCCGGAAATAAATCCAGAGAAAATAAAAGAGCACAAGGGCGTCATCGCAAACCCGAACTGCTCGACCATTGTCGGGATTGTACCGGTTTGGCCATTGCATAAGGCAAATCCGGTCAAACGGATGGTGGTCAGTACTTACCAGGCTGCAAGCGGCGCAGGGATGCAGGCGATGCTTGAGCTTGAAAAACAAACTCGCGAAATTCTTGACGGAAAAGAGCCGACCTGTAACGCCTTCCCGTATCAAATAGCGTTTAATGTCTTCAGCCATAATTCCCAGCTGGATGCCAAGGGCTATAATTTGGAAGAGGTCAAAATGGTCAAAGAGACCAGGAAGATTTTCGACTGCCCTGAAATAGCCATCACTTGTACCTGCATTCGTCTGCCTGTATTCAGGGCACACTGCGAAAGCATCAACCTTGAATTTACCAAGTCAATTACGCCTGATGAGGTAAGAGACCTGCTGAGCACTGCGCCGGGTGTGTCGGTTCTGGATGACC
>CAZZHL010000278.1:0-3242 GCA_964653945.1 uncultured Pirellulales bacterium | reverse complement strand
CCTGCTTAGAATATAGAGCACCGGCTCATCAGACCAGTTTGCCTTATAGAAATAGAAGGCGTCCTTTTTTACCTTGCGGTCGTGCGTCACAAGCCCTTTGTGATTCATATAGGGCCTGTCGCCGCGATTGGCAAACGTCCAGCTGAAATCAAACATGTTCCATACGAACTTGCACCATATATCGTCTCTGTCCCTGATGTTCTTCCATACCTGCTCATGGTACAAACTCTGGTATTGCTCGGGGAAGAACCTGCCGACGGGGTCCGGACGCCGCGGATTTTCCTCCTGCTGGCTGATACATCCTCCGGCGCCGTATTCGCTCAGGCCGCCTTTGAGCTTTGAATATTTTTTGTGAAGGTTGTCATACCATAAGATGTATTTATCAAAACTGTCATAATACCAGCCGAAGTACCAGTTCCACGCGACAACGTCCGTCTCAATATGTCTCGCCATCGGCTGGGTGTAGTCGGCCTGCGTTGTCAAACGGTAAGGGTCTAATTGTTTGGCCGTCTGATGAAGCGATTTGACATCTTTAGCCGAAATTGGAACCTCATTGTACAATCCCCAGAACAGTATAGAAGGATGGTTGTAGTTTTGCTTAATCAGCTCTGTAAGCTGGTCCCTGCAGTTCTGCACGTATGCCGGATTCTCCGCCCGATACGCGGGAGTGTTTGGGATTTCCGCCCAGACCACAAGGCCTTTCTCGTCGCACAAACTATACATCTTGTCCGCCTGCTGGTAATGCGCCAGACGAACCCCGTTGGCGCCGAGCTCAAGAATCAGTTCGATGTCCCTTTCGTGATGTTCATCAGTTAGCGCAGACCCCAATCCTTCCCATTCCTGGTGCCTGCACACGCCGTATAAATGATACGGTTGCCCGTTCAGTATAAGCCCCTTGTCCCTGTCAACCTCGAAGAACCGCAATCCCATCGGCTGGTCCAGCTCGTCTATTTTTACCCCCTGCGGGTCTTCTACGCAGACATTCAGCTTATACAAATACGGGTCTTTTTTAGCGTTCCACAGATGCGGATTATCTATGTGAATCTTCGAAACGCCTCTGGTTTGCTGATTGTTTTTTGCAACAACTTTTTCCCGGCTCTGAGCAATCACGTTATTATTGTCCAGCACGGTTGCCTTCAGCGTTACTTCGGCGTCGTTCCGGCCTTTTGAGTCCAACAGTGTCACTACCTCGATTTCCGCCTGTTTGGCAGAAACATTCACGGGACGGATATATACCCCGCTCGAAGCGTAATCGAGCGGCGATATACATATATCATTTGTGCTGAATACCGTAACGGGACGGTAAATGCCCCCGAACAAAGGATAGAGGTATGTCCCTGATGGCGCTACGTCCGGCTGCATCGAATTATCCACCTTGACAGAGATTCTGTTTTTCCGCCTGGGCTTGACCTGCCGGGTGATTTCATAGCAAAAAGCCGAATAACCGCCTTTGTGTCGGCCGATGTAAATGCCGTTTACATACACGTCAGCCACTAAGCACACGCCTTCAAAGCGAATAAAGTATCGCACGCCTTTTTGCCTCGCAGGCAAATCAAAACTGCTCCGATACCAGCCCACCCCCTGGTAGCAATGGTCTCCCTCCGTCAAAACGTCCTTCGCGTTCCACGTATGAGGGATAGTTACATCTTCCCACCCTTGTTCTGATATCTTGTCGCCGCTCTCAGCGGAGTGTACATCCCCTTTATAAAACTTCCAGTTAACAATCTTGAAGTTATCACGATGGCACAGAAAGTCCTGTGAAAAAACATTAACGGTTCCCAGAACAACCGCCAAAACCGCCACAACGTAAATTTTAATCCTCATTTGAACGCACCGCCTCTATAAATGCCCCGATATTTTCCGAATCTTTGGCCGTTTCCAAAAAGGGTACTATAACTTCTTGGATGACTATTTTGAAGAGAGAAAAGGAAAAGAGGACAGGAACCATTCTCTTCGGCGGGTCATCGTATCGTAGCGCAATTTAGCCCCCCAACCTGTCCCGCCGAAGCTTTAACGAAGGAGGATTTATTGGGGGGTTACTTCTTACGAATTCTCAAATCTCAAATCTCAAATCTGAGATTCTTTATGGCCGGGGTCTTTATTCAGGGGTTCTACTGCTTGCCACGGCGTAGATGAAATCTAAGACGGGCTTGCCCCCGCGTCTCGTTTTGAGAAGCAAAACATCGGGGGTCTAATTTCTCGCGAAGGGCAGTCAAGGCACTACTTCCTGCGGGAAATTATTATGGCGGCTAAGGATTTACCAAATGATGGTTTTGATTTTTATAAAAAATAGGTGACTGTTCCTCGCATTTCCCTATCTTCTCATTTTCCTATCAGAAGAACTTCAGCGGAGTTATTTACGCTCAAAACATATTTATATGCTGTTCGATTAAGCTCCTGAACATTTGTTTTATATTTTTTCAATAGCTTTATAAGTTCATCCACCGAGGGTATTCCATCCGCTCTATATGAAACGACTAATATACTATCTCTGAATTTTTCAAACAGTCGGTCAAAAGCAGAGTGAATTTTATTCTTATCTGTCCAAACAGACCTTCCGTTTTTTAATCTTTTGTGTTTCGTTTTATAATCAATCATATTTGGCCATTGAGAATAATTGACCAAACCTTCCAGAAAGTGATAAAAACCAAAGTAATCAACCCCTATTTCACTGCGAGATATGTATGGAGTATCAATATATACTAAATCATAATGCCCCTGAATATCGAACACGTCTAAATTCAGGGCTTTGTTTTCTTTACCATTAGAGAAAACCGCTTCATTTGCTTCATGAACGAACTGTTTAAAGTGGATTTCAAAAGGGGTGTCCCAAGTAGCTTTGTTGCCAAAATTGCGTTTAACTTCGGCAAATCGTATATAAAGGTTTTTTCGGTGAAACAAATTGAATGGCCTTTTGATAATGCACGATTGGAAAAGGGCAAAGTATGCAATCGCTTTTTTGTAAAAATCATCAAGTAACTCAATATTGGTTACTACTCTGTCAATCCACTTATTTTCTTCATCAGTAAAATAAACGTCTTTGAAGGTATCATAAACAAATGTGGGATATTTGCATGTCTTATGCTCTTGGAGAAGGAAATCAATATCTTCTTCTGATAAAGTAACCTCGTTGTTTTGAATTAGCGCTGTTCCGATATACCAATTGAATTTCATAATGTCATTATATGTGACTTGTTTGCCTTTGGTTTTGAGCATGTAACCAACACTACCTGTGCCGCCAA
>CAZZHL010000277.1:0-3259 GCA_964653945.1 uncultured Pirellulales bacterium | reverse complement strand
CCGGATGTAGTCGATATCTGCCAAGACAAGAGAAAAACCTTTCGTTTTCTACTCAAGAATGGCTTTGATACCCCTGTTACTATGAGCGCTCGTGCTGCGCAGTCAAAAAAGAAACTCAACTGGCCTTGTTTTCTTAAACCTTGGGACGGCTATGCCAGCAGGGGAAATGCTATCGTGAACAATCGCGAAGAGTTGCTGTTCTTTGCAAAGAGAGTACCAAACTGTATCGTTCAGGAGTTTATCAAAGGCACCGAACATACCTGTGATGTATATGTTGACTTCGGTATGAAGGTTCGCTGTGTCGTTCCGAGAAAGCGCATTGAGGTAAGAGCCGGTGAGGTAAGCAAGGGACAGGTTGTAAAACATCTTCATATTATGAGGGAAGCTGCAAGATTGGTTGAGACGCTTGGGGCAGGGCCTGGCGTTATAACTTTGCAGTTGTTTCTAACCAGTGATGGGAAAATGAAATTCGTCGAGATAAACCCGCGATTTGGCGGCGGCGTGCCGTTGTCAATCAAAGCAGGAGCAAACTTTCCAAAATGGATTTTGCAGGAATCCCTTGGGGGAAAAGCAAATATCCGTTTCGATGGCTTTAAAGATAATTTGATTATGCTCCGCTACGATAGCGAGGTCTGGCTGGAAAACCTTTAACGAGAAAAGTTGAGAAATGATATTCGATGATATAATTGGACCGAACAGACCAATTACATGGGTTTTTCACTTTTGGCCTGTATTGGCGGTTTCCTTTGTTGGTTCGCTGGCAGCTACGTGGCTGTGCAAGAAGATAGCTATAAAATTCGGAATCGTTGACAGGCCTGATGACCTGGTGAAGACACACAAAGGGCCTATAGCATATCTCGGTGGTATCGGTATGCTCATCGGCTTGACGGCTGGCGTGTTGGCAGGCATCGGCTATTTGAGAAACGAAGAATTTTTCAGCCCGATGCTAAAATGGCTTCTGGGAATACTGGGCGGTGGGGCAATAGCATGTTTTATTGGGCTCGCCGACGATATATTTGATATAAAGCCGAAGCAAAAAATTCTCGGCCAAGCCGCTGCGGCTGTTATTCTGCTGTTGGTAGGTATCACACCAAATTTATATCGCATTACTGACCCATTAAATTTACCAATGTCCCACAACCTCGAAATGATTTTAAGTATTTTTATTGTAATATTTTTCGTGCTTGGTGCGACAAATTCACTAAACTTGCTTGACGGACTTGACGGACTTTGTGCGGGAGTAACGGCAATTATTACTGTCGCTATGCTGCTTCTGTCAATACATCTGGCAACGTGGGGGTACAGTGAAGCCGGTGACCCTGTGCGGATTACAATTTGTCTTGGGCTTGTAGGTGGTGTCTGCGGATTTTTGCCTTTCAACAGGTATCCAGCCAAGATATTTATGGGCGATGCCGGCAGTATGCTCTTAGGCTTTATGGTAGCTGCGCTGATGCTTTTATTTGCCGAGCAGATTCCGCGATGGTGGATGGCCTCAATCGTTGTTTTTGGCTTGCCCATTCTCGATACCGCTGTTGCACTGGTAAGGAGATTGCTTAATCACAGGCCTTTGTTTGTTTCTGACCGCGGTCACATTTATGACCAGATGATAGACAGGGGAATACCTTTGAAAAAGACCGTCGCAATTTCTTATGTGATCGCCAGTATTTATGCGGTAATCGGCTTAGTGATGAGCCAAATAAGAACGAGATATGCTGCGGTTGTGCACCTTTTTGTCTTTGTGGTCTCGGGCCTAGTCGTGTGGAAAAAAGGCTACCTGAAGATGGAAGGCCTCAGAGGAGCAGTTCGCAAGCAAGATTGACAAATTCCCTTTAGTAGTCGCACAATCTTTTCGGAGATGACCCATCTCATCAAACGGAGCCCCCCGTAAGGAAGGGGTAATTCCTTTCACCGAAACGCAACATATTTAGCAATCAGAAAATTGGCCACTGTGCCGCAGGCAATGCCGACAAGCACCGCTATTTGTGCAAAAAGCCAACTGCCTGGACCGGCGCGAGCCAATGTGGTGCTGACAGCCCAACTGATTACGGCACCGAGCAGGCAACCACCAACGAACTTGTAGTATTGTTTATACCAGGGGGCACGCCTGGCGTTGTTGAAGGTCAATCGGCGATTTAAGTAGAAATTCCATGTCATTGCGATGCCGATGGCAATAGCCCTGGCAACTGCGAAGACCTTCAACGTCAGTAGCAGCAGATTGAAACAAGTCAGGTCAACACCTACCCCGGTGGTGCCAACCAGGCAGAACTGAAAGAATCTGGAAAAGTTATCATACTTGTAGTCGTACAGTCTTTTCAGATGTTTGATATAATTTAATTGCTCGGCCAGATTCAGCTTGCTCTTGCCAAGCTTGCGGTCTGCAAAATGGATTGGCACTTCTACAATTTTTTTGCGTGGGCTCTTGACGAGCAGTTCCAGCGCTATCTTATAACCGATTGGAGAGAGAGGCTCGGCAGAGAGAAACATTGTCCTGCGAAGAGCAAAAAAACCGGACATCGGGTCTTTAACTGAAACAAGAGGACGCGCCAACAAAATGGCTGCTTTTGAATTCAACCAACGCAGCAAACCCCAGTTGATGTCAGTAGTTGACCCTGGGACATATCGACTGCCGATGACAAAATCAGCCTCGCCCGACTGTAATTTCGAAATCAGTTCCGGTATTTTTTCCGGTGAGTGACTGAAGTCAGCGTCCATACAAACCAGGTATTCACCCTGGGCAAGTTCGAATCCGTGGATTACGGCGGTGCTCAGGCCTCGCTGTCCTACCCTGACTTCGAGTTTAACCGGCAGTTGCTCCTTTCTGAACTCTGCAACAACCTGCTCAATACCATCCTGGCTGTCATCGTCAACAATAATTACTTCGACGGCCAGCCCTTCTGTCTTCATTGTATTGCAGATTCGTGGGACCAGATGCTGTACGTTTTCAGATTCTTTATATGTTGGTACTACAACAGAGACTAAGCCGGCTGTGCTTGCTAACATATTCGCTGCTTCTCCTACACAAGGTCCTTTAATAGTCTTACGAATGTTAAGGCAAGGAAGAGAAAGTGCCAACCTGCAATGGCGATATATCCGCCGCTACGGGTGGTTCTCTTTACGCCCAGTAATATTATGGCTGGGACAGCCAGCAAATAATAGCGCTCGAAAGCAACGGTGCTAAATATTAACTGCGCAAAGTACATAACAATACAGGCACACAAGAACACCTCGCTGATGTCTTTTTTGAATAAAAATCGCTGAA
>CAZZHL010000276.1:0-3267 GCA_964653945.1 uncultured Pirellulales bacterium | reverse complement strand
GAAAGGCACTGGTTACTGCAATTCCTATTACCATAGCCAAAGTTGCATCGCAGTAGAGAACGTTACACCAGCCCTTTATTTTTTCGGCTGTTGCCCGGCTCATATTTTTCAGCATAGAAACATCTGCCGGCTTTCCGCAGCTTCGGCCTTCGGCTGCTCCGTAGCCGGCACCGAGGACCCAGTATGTGTACCAGACCTGGCTTGCAAAACCGCCGGCACCCCAGCCGATAAGAGGTAATATTTCTTTCCAGGCATTATTGGCAAGTCCTTTTTCAAGGGCCCAGTCAGGAACGGTGGGTACATCCGGAACCAGGCCGTGGATAAAATCGGCAACTGGTGGGAATACTCGGACAGAGACATAAATGGTGCCGAGGACAATTATAAAAACAAAAATGCTCATTATGATTTTGAGAATTTTAAAGGTGCCTGAGAAAACAACAACCGCGGCAAAGATTGACACCGACCAGCCGCAAATGATTTGAACAATGCGGGTGCGAACACCTATAAAACCAGCTAAAAAAATGCCGGCGGCGTTGGCCAGTGCCGCTATTGCAATAATTGCGGCGATGAGCTGCACAATAAGTACAATCCAGACCGCCCAATGGCGTGGACCGGCAATGCGGTCGAACATATCTATCATACCTTCGCCGGTGCAGACGGTATAGCGGGCACCACTCATACCAATCCAGTATTTTAAGAATATGCCTGTGACGACAGCCCAAAGGACAGCGGTGCCTAAAATAGCACCGGTTCGTGTAGCTAAGATGACTTCTCCGGAACCGATATACTCGGCGGTCCAGACAAATGACGGCCCAACCAACGCGAGAATTGCCAAGCCTGTGGGTGGCTTGCGAATTGTCAGGCCATTAATCTGATTTACGTCTTTTTTCATAGGCTTTGCCGTTCGCTAATGCGATTTTGACCATAACTCAAAGGTAGTCGGGCTGTAACTTACAGATTTATATGTACTGTGTCTATGAATTTTTTAAGTAACCTGATATTGGCTGGAAATTCGAATAAATAAAAAAAATTACGATTTTTTTGCTTTGGATTGTCTTGCGACGAGTACGATTTTATTGGACAGTCAAATAAACAGCGGAGACAATTTGTTCACCTACCCCATCTGTTGTGTCCCGGACAAAAAAATTCGGCTATATGGTATTTTGGTTTATAGGTCGTTAATTTGGCGGCAAATGGCTCGACTAAAGAAAAAAACTTCACTCTGTCGATACTTGTCTGACGGCAGTCAAGATTGCGTAGGTTAATTGGGGGTTAAAATGAGTGTAGAAGGATACATTTGTATGAGTAAACGGGAGTTAATAGACTGCATTTGTGAAATCAACAAAAGTGCCAAGCCGCAATTTCTTGTCCTTTTTTCTGAAGAAGAATTGAAGGATTATCTTGAGCATCTGATGGAGCTGGATTTAGAAGAAATGGCTGTTTGCAGTTAATGGCAAATCCAATAATGCAGTAGTTTGCCGGAAGCTATTAAAACATACGATACACTCTAATTTCATCTAATGTCAATCATTTTGAGCAAATAAAAGATTTTATGCTAATCGTCTTTGTTCGCGCCTGGGATGACGGATTTGCTGATGTCGCTGAGGCCGCGTTTTTCGGATGAGGTTTCCGGCTGTTCTGATGCTTTGTTTCCAGGCCTTTGCGGGAGATGCATCACGCTCTGCAGCATCCTTAATCTTTTTCGGTTTGCTTTATGAAAGGTATTACCGGCGGTGCCTGTTCTGCAGGTACAGGTGGCTTCACTTCGGTAATGCTGTTTAACTTGAATTCTACAAACACAGGCACAAATTCCTCCGGCACATAAAAACCAAAGTCAATCCATTTCGCTTTTTCACGGCTATCGAGCCTTTTTATTGTTATCTCGTCGTTTAGCTTCTTTTTTTGTATCTGGTTTTGTGCCACTAAGTAACCGATGGGATAAGCGTTTTTGGCTTCTCCGACAAGCCGGTTTGCATCGCTCTTTGGTTTGCAAATCAGTCTTAATTGAGAAGGAGTGAATGTACTCGCCTGTTTCATCGCAGCTTTTTTTATCCCAACCCGTACAATTGTGATGTTGTATCCGCTTCTTTGCAGCGGGTTACCGTCTGAATCTTTTATATCTTCAGAAGCATACCATGCGGCATTTTTAGTTGGGACTTCTATTGCCTGTGAGTCGGTGATAACGGTTATCTCGTCTGTGATGTCATGTCGATTCAGGAAAACCTGGTCCAAGAAAGCTGGATGCAGGGCGGCAAAGCTTTTTTTGTTAGCTATAGCACTAAAACTTCCATTACTTAACATACTAAACAAGCCCGTTGCGAAACCGTCTGCGTTCAGCAAGACTTTGCTGGGTTTTTCAGCATCCGGCCTCATTTCATCAAAACGCTGGTAAGGATACTTATTTGATAATGGGGCCATTGCAAGTGCTGTGAGCAAAAAGCCGGATATAATAAGGCCCAGGAAAATTCCACAGACAACACGTCCGATACGCTCTGGCAAAACTCCCAAATCAACCGGCTGGCGAGTTAAGAAAATGAGGGCCGTTTGCAGGATGGCAAAGGTCAGGATAAATAGCAATATAAAACAAAGCGACTGTGCCCAGAGCACAAGTGCGGATTGTTCGACGCCAGTGCTGCGGCCGACAAGTACACCTGCTAATGTCTCAAAGTAACCGAACGCTACTACGCCTGCGCAAACAGCAATTATTATCATGGCAAATGCTCTAACAAGTGTGCCTTTTAGATATTGATAGGCGGCACAACCTGCGATGATTAACAGTATAATTAAGCTGGCCATTACGGATTCTCCGGTTTTTTATGGCTCATGGTAACAATGATTTTGTTTTTATTTTTTAGGTTTTGATAATGCTCTTATCATCTCATTTATATCTGTTATCCCGGCAATGACCTTTCTCATTGCCTGCTCCTGTAGATAAAGCATGTTAGCCCGTCTAAATAGAGAGCCAATTTCCGACAACGATTTTGATTGTAATATAATCCTTCTTAGTTCATCATTTAGAATAATGATTTCAAACACGCCTGTTCTGCCTATATAACCTGTTCCCTGACAATGTTCGCAGGTACTTTCTCTGCCGCGTTTGTCGTACTTGACTTTGCCGGCACGGTAAAACGCTTTGGTCTTGTCAGGCGCGATATTAAATTTTCGCAGAAGCTCTTTATCCGGTGTATATGCCTGCCTGCATTCTGTGCAAAGTTTCCTGAGCAGGCGTTGGTTACTGATGCCAATAAGGGTCCTGGCGACAGTTTT
>CAZZHL010000275.1:0-3301 GCA_964653945.1 uncultured Pirellulales bacterium | reverse complement strand
GCCAAATGGTAACCAGTAACCAATTACCATTCACTAATCACCAACAATCGGAGGTAGGGTCATCAAAGTTACTTTTAACATTCCAGATTTACTGCTCAGGCCTTTGGTAGTTTTGGTTCTTTGGTATCGTCGTCTTCGTTTCGGCTATTCTTTTCGACGGATTCCTTTATCGCAGGGTAAATTCGCAATTGTTGACCCGGATGATTATCCTGGTTTGTCGAAGTGCAGGTGGTATGCTGCCAGGAATAAGGGCACGTTTTATGCTGTCACGGGCTGGTGGTCTAAGAGTGATAAGAAGAATATTAAAATAAAGATGCACCGGGCCATTATTGATGTCCCTGAAGGTTTTGTCGTTGACCACATCAATCACAATGGTCTGGACAATAGAAAAGCTAATTTACGTCTGGCCACTTTCGCCCAAAATGCAAGAAACTCACGCAGGCGGCAGAACTGTTCTGGCTACAAAGGCGTTTGTTTTACCAAAAACAGGGGAAAGTATCGCGCTGTCATTTGGCACAATAATAAGCGTATCCATCTCGGCTATTTCAATTCACCCCATCAGGCCGCTAAAGCGTATGATACGGCTGCGAAAAAATATCATAAGGACTTTGCTGTATTAAACTTCGACAAATAAGAATACTTAGCCCCGCAATCTTGCCCTCGAACGTTGTAATTGGGGGTTATTGCGGGGTTGTTAGCCCCTTGCCTGCCCTGCTTGCCCTGAGCCTGCCGAAGGGAGCAGGGTCGAAGGGCACCGCAAGGGGTTCCTTAAGCCATCGGGTTTATGTTGGGTGGTTATTTAGATTTTGTTTAGCCCTGCCGCTTGCGGCAGGGGTTCTTTGGCCGCGATTGTTCGTCACTTGTCCGCCATCTGTGTGGCGGGTCTATTTGGTGGATTTCACGTCGGTTTCATCCCTCGATATTTTATCATATCGATATCTCAAGCGCCCATTACAGTTCCGACATAATAGGATACTATGTTGCCGGAAGCTGCGATTATAAATGCGTACTTCCACTTAAGCAGTGTGAATGTTTCCAGTTGAAAAATTTCGGATAAGCTGATGAGCTTAATAAAAGTCCCTTCAAGTCCAACAATCAGCATCTCTGCGGCCAGCAGACTCAGATTCGCGTCAAGAACCGGCACAAAAACCACGAAATAAATACCCAAGTTTCCTGCAAACAGGGTTAAAAAGACAGGCACAGGGGACATGTGAAAAAAGAACAATAGAATTGTCATTATGGATGCTTCAAGAAAGAATGCAGAGCCGAGAACTATTATATTTGCTGGGTCTGGAATGATGACAGGGTTGGCAAAGGCAATGCTTGCCGGATAAAGCAGCAGAAATAATAAGACCCATTTTCTCATCTTTCTGCTCCCAATTTTTGCCTTTTTATAGTCCTGATGAGTCTCGCTCGAAGTTACAAGGCCACCACTAATTATATTATACAACTTTGAACCCAAATAATCAAGAAAATTCCCCCCTTCGGGTATAATACTACCCCCATAAAAACAAAAGGCCGAGTATTTTCCCACACGGCCTTAGCAAAATACCTTGATTCTATGAACAACGAACAATGAACTACCTGCGCATAAAAAAATCCTGCCTGTTTACCCCAGTATGCCTTAGGCAGGGGCCCCGTACCAAATATCCGTAATTTAGTGCGGGGGCGATACCTACTCTTGCTCTTGCTATCCGGACTGTTTTTTAATTCACACAGGCTACGTCATCGCCATAAGATAAGGCTTAAAACCGAATTGCAGAGATATACTTTTAGGCCTGCATAGGTTATAATATGTATTATATTAAAATATTTTACCTTTGCTTGCACCAGCGTAACTTCTTTAATGATAATAACATATGAACAGATAGGCAGAACGTCCCTTTGTTTACTAAAAATATTTCTAAAAAAGTATTTGACAGGCCTGTTTTTTGGGGTATTTTTACTTGTAAAGACAGCTTAATCTTGAAAGGTAAGAAAATGCCTAAATGTATTGAATATCCAAAAGCATCTATTAAAAAAAGCCTTGAGCTTGCGAAAGCAGTAAATGAACTAGGGGGAAGTTCAAGTCTGGATGTGTGTGCACACACGCTCGGTAGAAAGGTTAGCGGCGGTTTCAGAGAGATAATAAATGGTGCTGTGAAATATGGATTCCTCATTCAGAAAAAGGGTATTCTGAGTATCACTCCTTTATACAAGGATTACAGCTTGGCGTACAATGAGGAGGAAGCAAACCGTATGTTACAAAAAGCATTTTTAAGGGTTCCATTATTTCAGAAACTCTACAGTCGTTTTAGTCAACAAAAGCTTCCCCTTCAATACTTTGACAAGCTTCTTGTTAAAGAATTTAATGTTAAGGAAAGCGACGCCTCTCGGGTTAAAAAGCATTTTGTCGAAGGAGCAAAATTGGCTTGTCTACTCAATAATGACAATACATTGTCTTCCATTGAAGAAATAAAAAATCATAAAGAAAAAGAAAGCCCTGATAAATCTCTTGGGTTTTTTGACAGCGTGTTTTTTACACCTCCATCTAAGGAAAAGAAAAATGTTCCACCTTATACTGTAAGTATTTTTGGCCCTGGGATTGATTCCAAATTCTCGATTACGGAAGAAAGTGATCTTGATATAGTAAAGATGATGCTTGTTAAGATTGGGAACAAATTAAAAACAAAACAAAATAATGAAATTGAGGACTCAACAAGCTAAAGGCCACGACCTTAGTCATGGCCTTCGAATGGAACTGCAACGATAGCAAGCCAGGAAAATGGCAGCAAGGAGTCCAACCCTTGTTGCTCCCCCGCTTGCTTCGTGGAGCCGATGTCCAAGTCGGCTCCAGCAGTTTTTTATTATATATAAAAACCACGGCTGAGTCAAGTTCGTTCTAGTAATAAAGACCTCAGCAGATCCAATTGGTAACTGTAGCGTTTTTTTTGTCGAAAAGTAAAATGCCTATAGTTCCCAACTGCCAGCCTAATTCAAAACAAAAAAATTCCTGGCGATGACCTACTCTCGCCCCGAAGGACTACCATCGGCTCACACGGGCTTAGCTTCTGTGTTCGGAATGGGAACAGGCGTTTCCCCGCGGATATACTCACCAGGAAGTTTATTAGATTCGGGCATTGAACCCGATTCTATTCAATTGTCAAATATACGCAATTCGCTTCACGCATCACGCTTCACGAAAATATGAAGATGCCGGTATAAGCACTTATGAGTTCATTGTTTGTTGTTCATTGATTTTCGATGAACTATGAACTACGAACTTATAACCTTATTCAACCATTGATTGATATGGTCAAGT
>CAZZHL010000274.1:0-3316 GCA_964653945.1 uncultured Pirellulales bacterium | reverse complement strand
CTCGCCGGAACACGCATACCGATGCTTTATGGCAACCAATATGGATGTTTTAGTTATGGAAAACCAGATGCTTTATAAAGATGAGCAACCACAGGCCAAGCAGCACGAGATAGACGAATACAAGGCAAAATTTGAGCTGGACTGATTACAAGAGTAATTACAGATGTCATTAATTGAAATAAACTGGAATCCAAATCGTAAAGAGCTTCGCAATTTTGCTATAGTCGCCCTGATTGCATCAGGACTTATCTCTGTTTTGCTTTACGTGATTAAGGGGCTTGGGATTCAATGGCTCGCAATTATCTGTGCTGTGGGCATAATTACTTTTCTAAGCAGCTTTATTTGCATTAAGATAACCAGAGTCATTTATTTGGGTTTAATATTGGTAACGCTTCCGATTGGATGCGTAGTCAGCTTTATATTGTTAGCGGCCTTTTACTTTTTGCTGCTGACACCGCTCGGCTTGTTCTTTCGCCTAATCGGTCGTGACCCGCTTTGTCGAAGATTCGACCCCAATGTAAAAAGCTACTGGTCGAGATGGAAACCACCTAAAAACCTCAGCCGCTACTTCCAGCAGTTCTAAATTTTGGAGAAAACAATGGTTGAAAATCCTCAAGATAAAAAAACAGAAGAGTTTAACAAGCTTGCCCGGCAAAAGCGTACCAGCTTAATTGTAGAGTTCTGGTATTTCCTCAAACACAATAAGAAGTGGTGGTTGCTGCCCATGCTGATTATACTGCTTCTTATGGGTTTGCTGATACTGCTGGGCGGTACGGCAATAGCGCCGTTTATTTATCCGCTTTTTTAATGCTTTCATAAGACAAGAAGGGCTTACAATATGTTAAAAGCAGGGGGCTGGCAGAATAGAAAGGTCTGTTTAGAAATAAAAAGCTGGTCAAATACTTCGGTTTAATTAATCACGTTTATTTAACAGCTCGTTTAGTACTTCGCGCGTCCCTGGAGAGTTAGGGTCTATCTGTAAAGCTACACGGAGTTCGTCAATCGCTTCTTGCTTGTGCCCCTGCTTACCTAAAAGAAAACCAAGGTTGTGGTGCACCAATGCCGAATCCGGCATCAAAAGTGCTCCCCTGCGATATAATTCGACCGCTTTGTCGAGCTTGCCTTGTTTGCACAGTATCACTCCCAGCTTGTCATATGCCGGCAAATAGTCCGACGCCAATCGAATCGCCTTAGAATAATGTTCAATCGCCTTATCGATTCGACCCCGCTGTTGATATACCAATGCCAAGCTGTAATGTGCATCTGCACAGGTGGGTTTGATCTGTATCGCCCTGAGACTATGGTCGAATGCAGCATCTAAATCGCCCAGCTCTATAAATAGAACAGCCAAATTGGCGTGTGCTACATAATAATCTAAATATTCCAAAATTAAGCTATGTTGCTCGACCGCCGCCCTGTAGTCTTTCAAGTCTTCAAGTAACAATTTTCCGTATTTATGGTGCAGTACCCAGTCCTCTTTATTATTTTCAATTGCAAAGCGATATTGAACAGCCGCTTTTTTAAGGTTTTCTGGTTTTAAATTATCTTCGAGTTTCTTAATCTCCAGCTCCATTTTCCTGACCTGCTCACTGTGGTAAAGCTGGTTGGTAAACGGTGCTCGCTTTATATAACCATAGAGAAGCTGTTCCGCAATCTTGTATCGGTCCCAATCTGTATACGCTAAATATCGCGCACATTCTGTCTCGGTGGGCAGTGGTTTTTCATCAGTCTTGTAATGTTTGAACCGCTCCGGGAGTATCTCTTCGGCCTGCTTGAAAATCGCCATGGCCAAAAGGTAATTGCCCTTGAAATTCATGTGGACGTGCTCATAAAAAAGCTCCTCACCCGCAGTTGCATGGGGACTATTCCCTTCAAAAACTTTGACAGCATCCACCAGGTAAACATTATTGGTTTGTCCCGGCAAAGCGCTGGCTATGTCCCGAATAACCTCGTTTAATCGTGTGTCAGCACGAAACCTGAGCGTGTCTAATTCACGCGCTCGGATATATCTGTCTCGGGCCTTGTCATACTCGCCCATCGCCCAATAACACCGGCCCAGACGAAACTGCAGGTCGGCGTAACAATCATCAACCTCGGCGGCAGCCAGATAATGTTCCACCGCCTCGGCATAATTGCCGTCTATCTCATATTGCACCCCTTGCTGGTAAAGCTCATCCCAGCTTTTTTTCTCAGTGTCTTTCAGGTTCGGCCGATGAAGGGACGCAAACGGCGGACTGTCTTTTAGATTGTTGGGTACCGTGCAAAAAATTATTTTTGCCCCGCTCTTACAGGCAAGGTATCGTATATCCTGCAGATTCCTTTGAAAATGTTTGTAAACCGTTTTCAGACGAGCGTCATCGGCCCGCACCTGCTTTCCAAGAAACATTTCCAGCCCACGCCAGCTCGTCGGCCTATTTCCTTCAAGGTTTACTAAGTCGAGCAGGTTCGTCAGCAACTGCCCCAATTTCGTAGCTTTAATCGCAATTCCGAGACGTATTAGAGGTAAACTGGCTGAAAACCGGCTAAAGACAGTTCCCGGCCCATACGGCCCGACAACCTCATTATGGCCGATATATGCGATAAAAAGGTCGGGCTGGTGCCGAGCACAGTCTTTCGCGATTTCCAAAATCACATGGGAATTAATAGCCGGTATTGCGGCGGTAATGACCTCAAAATTCGCTCCCGGATACCGCTGCCTTAACAAGACCTGCAGAATCCTTCCAAAACAAAATGAATCCTCCGGATTACCCTTGGCAGCAGATTCACCAAGCACAAAAATTCGATAAGTATCGACCGGCTTGTCCACAGGAACAACAAACGCACTAAGCTCCCGGGCAATGTTCTGCGGAAAAAACCGCCAGCCAAATTTGAGGTTGTCACGATAGGTATCTTTACCTCGAAATTTACATTTGACAATCGCGCCCGGCGGGTAGCCATAACCGACTATACGCAGACTCACCTCCAGCAGCAAAAAAAACAGAGCCGGAATAATGATAATCGCAACAATACGAAACAACCAGAGACGCCAACCGGTTATTGGCTGACGCGTCACCTTTTTTATACCATTTGGTTTTGTACTGTTCGTGAAAATTTTGGTGGGTGATACTGATTTTCTTTTTTTTCGGCGTTTGGCACGCATCTATCTACTCTTTTTTATATTCAATCGGTCTTTACATGTCAGGCGATTAACTAACTGTAGCTTTTTTCAGGTATTCTATTTCGGATTTGGTTAGTGCTCTAAACTTCCCAACGCCGAGGCCTCGTGTCGTGAGTTTGCCGATTCTTGTTCTCTTAAGCGATTTTACCGGCAGAGCAA
>CAZZHL010000273.1:0-3334 GCA_964653945.1 uncultured Pirellulales bacterium | reverse complement strand
TCATAGTTCCACCAGTCAACAGAGCCAATTATTAATGACGTCATTTTCTGTCTCCATGATTAACTTGTGTATTAGGTATATCAATCATATACCCTAATTATCTAACCAAAACAAGCTTTTTTGCTCTATATTTCCGATTTAGTTGACAAGTGATAAAATTTATACGAGAATATTTTGGTCGTATTGTTGGCGAATAATGAATTATTGTATGTTTTGCCTGGGGCCTGAAATTATGAAACGCGTCACGTTAAATTTTATTGTTGATTTGATTAGTTTAATAAATCTATTGGGTTTGGCTTTTACCGGCTTTATTATCAAGTTCGTATTGCCGCCCGGCACCGGTGGGCGTGGACAGCAGTTGCACGAAGGTCTTGGAAGAGAACATATAAAAACCTTTTGGTCGATGACACGGCACGAATGGGGCGATATCCATTTTTATCTGGCGGTTGTGTTTGCGGTTCTGATTTTGGTGCATATCATTCTGCACTGGGGCTGGATAAAGAACTACTTCAAGTCGATGTTTGGCATTTCACGAAAAGCGGGCTGATTTACATAGGCAATTCCCATTTGTTGAGATTATTTTAATTCAATATATCGATAGGTCAGCGATAATTGAGAAATTGTTTCTGAAAAAAGGGAGTTTATCTGGTATAATAAGGGGGTGTAGATAAATGGGTTTTATGGAGGAATAATATGTTACGGAGACCTGCTTTTTTATCTTGTTTTATTTTAGCGGTAGGTCTGGCTATAGCTCCGGTGGATGCAGCTTTGATAGCATTATACGAGCTTGATGGCAATGCAATTGACAGCTTCGGTACTAACCACGGCAGCGAATGTGGTGACCCATGCTATGTTAGCGGTATATTTGGTCAGGCGATTTCCCTTGATGGGGTTGGCGATTATGTGGACTGTGGGAATGATTCGGCATTTGACATCACTGATGAGATTACTATCGCTGCCTGGGTAAATATCAACACGGTTCCCGATGACTGGACGGCTATCGTTGCCAAAGGTGACAGTGCCTGGAGACTTTCCACCGACCAGAGCGAATATAGGTTTCACTTTGCTATTTGTGGTTCTCCTTGGGAGAATTTAGTCAGCGGAAGCACTGAGGTAAATGATGGTGAATGGCATCACGTCTGTGGAACGTATGATGGCGGGATGATTCGCTTATATGTCGATGGTGAGCTTGATGCAAATAAGGTCTGTATTGATGGAATACCTACAAATAGTTACAATGTCTATATCGGTGAAAACTCGGAATCAACAGGACGTTACTGGGACGGCTTGATTGACGACGTGGCCGTCTTTGACCACGCAATAAATACCGATGAAATCAACCAGCTCAGAGACCTTGGCGGTGCATCTTTTATTTTGCCGTGTGGTGGAGCGTTGTTAGACGGTGATATCAACGTGGACTGCAAGGTTGATTTTTATGATTTTTCGTTATTAGCCGAAGATTGGTTGAGGTCGGCAGCACAATTAGTGGGTGACATCCATGAGGATGATTGTGTTAACTGGCTTGATTTATTGCTGTTAGTTGATGATTGGCTGGAGTACATTAATTTGTCGCCGAAGGTTTATGCGGGCAATGACCGGGTGGTTGGCTTGCTGGGGGATGCCAATTATGCGGAGGTTTGTCTGGATGGCATTATTATTGACGATGGTCTGCCGAATCCGCCGGGGACGGTAACTGTTCTGTGGGAGGCGCTCAGCGGGCCGAACACAGTGATATTCAGCGACGAAACGTCCGAAGATACCATCGCAACCTTTTACCAGACCGGTACTTATGTTCTTCGGATTACAGGCGATGATGGTGAATTATCTGCAAGTGATGATGTGACAATTACCGTTCTGGAAGCGGGAAATTTCGCTAAGAGAGCTGCGGAATTGGTGTCATTGATGACGCTGGAAGAGAAAATATCGCAGATGGGAAGCGGCTCACCGGCAATTGCTCGTTTGGGAATATCAGAATACGGGTGGTGGAGCGAAGCCCTGCACGGTGTAATGTCATCGGGAGTAACAGTCTTTCCGCAGGCAATAGCACTGGCCGGTACGTGGGACCCGAACTTAATACACCAGGCAGCTACTGCCATTTCCGATGAGGCGAGGGTTAAGAGTAACACAACCGGCAAAGGACTGACTTACTGGAGCCCGACTGTCAATATAGCCAGGGACCCAAGATGGGGAAGAAACGAGGAAACTTATGGTGAAGACCCATATCTGGTCTCGCGGATAGGAGTGGCCTTTGTAACGGGTATGCAGGGTGACGACCCTGTTTATTTAAAGGCGGTATCAACTCCTAAACATTTTATAGCTAATAATACAGAATATAATCGCCATAGCAGTTCGTCGAATGTTGGCGACAGGGATTTAAGAGAATACTATATGCCCGGTTTTAAGGCCTGTATTATGGAAGCTGGGGCACAATCGGTTATGGGGGCATATAATGCGCTGAATGGTGTACCATGCTGTGGTAATTATATGCTCCTGACTGAGGTGCTTCGAAATGAATGGGGCTTTGATGGATATGTAGTCTCAGACTGTGGTGCCATAGAAGATATTTATGCCAATCATCATTATGTTGCAACGGCAGAGCAGGCAGCAGCTTTGGGGGTTCTGTCCGGCTGTGAACTTAACTGTGGCAGTGTTTATCAAAACAGTTTAGCGCAGGCGGTTCAGCAAAGTTTGCTTTCAGAAGCCGACATCGATGTAGCTGTTACTCGATTGTTTACGGCGAGATTTCGGCTGGGTGAATTTGACCCTCCGGAGTTGGTTCCGTACACCTCTATACCATCTTCAAGACTTGACTGCCAGGAGCACAGAGACTTGGCATTAACAACGGCTCTTAAATCTATGGTCTTATTGAAAAATAGCGGCATATTACCGCTGGACATAAATGATGTAAATTCCATTGCTGTTATCGGTCCTAATGCGGACAGATGTGTATTTGGCGGTTATAGCGGCACGCCTAATATCCAGGTGAACCCGCTTGAAGGCATACAAAACAAGGTGGCCGGCCAGGGTATTACGGTTTCTTATGCCCAGGGCTGTGAAATTCAGGGAGAATTGAGCGTTGTAGCCATTCCGTCTGAGTACCTGATTCCAGCAGGTTCGCCGGGAGAGAACGGCTTAAAAGGTGAGTATTTCAACAATAAGAGTCTATCTGGCTCGCCTGCATTGGTCCGAATCGACAACCAGGTTGATTTCAATTGGGGCGAGGATTCACCGGACCCGGCCATAAACGCTGACGAATTTTCAGTTCGCTGGACAGGCAAGTTAGTGCCGCCCGAAACCAAAACCTATGAATTAGCGGTGACTACGGATGACGGTG
>CAZZHL010000272.1:0-3366 GCA_964653945.1 uncultured Pirellulales bacterium | reverse complement strand
AATTTATTCTTTATTCTCTGCACCCTCCGCGGTTAAGATTCCTTTGTGTCCTCGCATCTTCGCGGCAATATATCCACGTACACGTAATTTAATCGAAAATGCTTGTTTTTCAAATAAAGGTGGGCATAATGCTAAAGTACCATGGCCATCCCTTCGACTACGCTCAGGACAGGCTTGGCCGTGCAAACACGGGGGCTTCGACTGAGCTCCGCCGAATGTCCTGGAAGCCCGTGATACGTGTTATTAAAGGAGATGTGCACATAAATGGTGAGCTTGCCGAACCAAGCAATTTCAAACGAAACTATCTTGCTGGTAATAAAATTCAGGCTCGGCGGGAGCCTGAGATTTCTGTCGCACGCTGAGACGCTCAAGGTTTTTCAGCGGGCCTGTGTTCGAGTCGGTCAGACTTCGTCGCCCAGACGAGCAGGCTCGCCTCGCTCGCCTCTCGGCGAAGCCGAGGGCTTCGCGGGCGAAGCGGGTATCCAAATCCAGCACAGCCAGGGTTTCAATCCCCATCCGAAAATGTCTCTGCCTCTGCCAAGACCTGTCGGCGTCGAATCGGACGATGAGCTACTGCGTCTGAACCTAATCTGTGACATGGATGAGCCACAAGCCCCAGATTATGTGTCAAAAATTTTAGCAATGCTCTCCGAGCAGATTCCTGAAGGAATTGAGCTGCTTTCAGTAAGTCTTGCAGAGCCGAATACCTCATTTCAGCCATATTCAGCCACATATATAATAACGGTTCTGCCGGAATATCTTAACGGCACCTGCCCGCCGTACACTCTGGGCAGGCGGGCCATAAAGGCCCGAATTGAGCGATTATTGGCCAATAAGTCGTTGTTGGTAACTCGCGCTTCCGGTCACAACCACCGCGGCACGCCGGGCGCAGTGAAAGAAATAGACGTCAGGCCTTTTTTGAAGTCGATTAAACTCGATAATAACAGTATAATTGTCCAATACGAAATCAGCCCGGCCGGCTCGATACGGGTTGATGAGATTTTACAGTTGCTTGAACTTGAGGTAGGTATGCTCGCTGCGCCGATTAAACGCACGAACGTACAATGGCAAAAAACGTAATTCGTGCCCTGCAAGTTGAAGGGGACGAGCGACGGGGGAACAAAACAATGGCAAGAGAAATGCTTATAAATGTAGCGGAGAGTGAAGAATGCAGGGTGGCAGTAGTTGACAACGGCTCGCTCGAAGAGCTGTACGTGGAAAGGGCCAGCATCGGCAGGCACGTCGGCAATATTTATAAAGGAAAGATTGTAAATATCGAGGCCGGAATACAGGCGGCTTTTATAGACTTCGGCATCGGAAAAAACGGATTCCTACATATATCAGACCTCCATCCGCGGTATTTTTCAAATATTAGCAGCAAGCATTCAGACAGCGTCGGCCGAAGAAAATCGCTCAAGGAACGCCCACCTATGCAGGACTGCCTGCGAAAAGGTCAGGAAATTGTCGTTCAGGTAACAAAAGAAGGCCTCAAGACAAAAGGGCCGACTCTTAACACATATCTTGCTCTGGCAGGCAAGTATCTGGTTATGATGCCGTGGATGCGAAAACACGGCGTTTCACACAAGATTGAGGATGAAAATGAACGCAAACGGCTGCGACAGATTCTTGAGCAGAGCAATCCTCCAAAAAACACGGGCTTTATCATCAGAACAGCAGGTCAGGGGTGCTCTAAAAAAGATATACAAAACGATTTGAGATATCTCAGACGATTGTGGAGGACTATTGAAAAACGAATAGAAACCGAAAAAGCACCCGGCGAGCTTTATCAGGAATCCGATTTGGTTATCCGGACACTCAGAGACGTCTTTAACAGCAAAATAAGCAGGATAATGTGCGATTCGGAGGCCGTGGTACGCAAAATCAAGGATTTCCTTTCTTTAGCGTCACCGCGTTTGAAAGGAAGGGTAGCGTATTATGACGGCAAGATACCGCTGTTTCATAAATATCAGATTGAGGATGAAATTACTAAAGTGCAGTCGCGAGAAGTAAAGCTTAAAAGCGGCGGCTCAATTGTAATCGAGCAAACCGAAGCATTGGTGTCGATAGATGTCAACAGCGGTAAGTTCCGCAGCCAGAAAACACCCGAGCAGACTTCTTATGAGAGTAATATGGGAGCAGCTCTGGAGATTGCCCGCCAGCTCAGATTGAGAGACCTCGGCGGCCTCATAATCTGCGATTTCATCGATATGCGCAACAACAAACACCGTAAGGATGTAGAAAAAGTTTTTCGCACAGCCGTCAAGGCCGACCGTGCCCGCTCAAGAATACTGGGGATAAGCCGGTTCGGCGTGATAGAGATGACACGCCAGAGAATGCGCCCTTCATTGCAATCAGCCACGTATCTGGCCTGTCCGCATTGTGCAGGCACGGGCTTTGTCAAAAGCCATGAATCAATGGCAATTGAAATTATTCGCCTGCTGCATCTTTCGGCTTCAAAAGAACAGATAAAACGAATCGAGCTTTTTGTCTCACGAGAAGTTGCAGATTATCTGCAAAATGATAAAAGAACTGCGCTGATGCAAATCGAGCAGCTTAGCGACATACGCATTGTTATACATTCTTCGCCGGAGTATACCGGTGAAAAACACGATTTCGTATGCTACAATGCACGTGGTAGCGTTGTAAAATCATAATTAGACACTTTGGACACTGATTTACACAGACTTTGGGACACGGACTAACACTGATTGACACAGATTATTTGTAGCCACAGAGCAATGTGTTCTCAACTAAGCATATGGATCCGAACATCTATTGGGATTTCTATTGAAATTTTGATGAAGATTAGCTACTTCTAATCTGATAGAGTTCTTGATAAGGATGGTATTAGGATGTCCAAACTGCTTGAATTAGCCCACAAACGCCTTGGGTGGCCGCCAGAGAAGGATATCATCAGTCCCAAAGGGACAGGTCCTAATGTAATTGCCGAACTGGCGAAAAGGAAGATTGAAACCGCCATAAGACGGAGACGTGTTGATGTCAATGTGGGGGTGCTCGCGGCTAATCCTCTTTCGAACAGAACGGAAGACCCGCTGGCCATCGTTTGTGATTTTGCTGCAAAAATTAATGATGAAATATTACGTGAGACGTACAGATTGGCTTGGAGCTTTTCGCGGTCGCCAATGCTTATTACGGTGGAGCCCAGTTTACTCAAGGTCTGGACGTGCTGGAAGCGGCCGGAAGAATTAGATAAGCATTTTGACAAGTTATGTGTCGAAAAGGTTGAGCGTAACCTGTTTACCGATGTATCATTATCTGCACAAGCAGCCAAGACACTACAGTGGGTAGAGCTGGCTTCGGGAAATTTTTTCAGAAACCCACAATATTCAAAATACTTTCACCGAG